>CAJXHW010000293.1 GCA_913054565.1 uncultured Kordia sp.
ATAGAATTTCATTAAAGCAATTAGAAAATTATATTTTAAGTATTTAATATGTTAACAAAACGAATTATACCCTGTTTAGATATTAAAAACGGACGTACTGTAAAAGGTGTCAATTTTGTCAACCTTCGTGATGCTGGTGATCCTGTAGAATTAGCAAAAACCTATGCCCAAAACGGCGCTGATGAATTAGTGTTTTTAGATATTTCTGCAACTGAAGAGCGTCGTAAAACGTTAATCGATTTAGTATTGAAAGTAGCAGAACAAGTCAATATCCCATTTACTGTTGGAGGTGGAATATCAACTGTAGAAGATGTTGAATTGTTATTAAAATCAGGAGCAGATAAAGTATCTATAAACTCATCAGCAGTAAAACGTCCTGAGTTAATCAATGAATTATCGCAGCAATTTGGAAGTCAATGTGTAGTTGTTGCTATAGATGCCAAACGTATAAATAACGAATGGATTGTGCATTTAGTTGGTGGTAAAGTTGCTACAGATATTAAATTAGTGGATTGGGCAGTAGAAGTTGAACGCAGAGGAGCCGGTGAAATTTTATTTACATCAATGGAAAATGATGGGACTAAAAATGGTTTCGCAAATGAGATGTTAGCGGAATTGTCAAAATTAGTGAACATTCCGATTATTGCTTCTGGAGGCGCCGGAGAAGTATCACATTTTACGGATGCTTTTATTAAAGGAAAAGCAGATGCAGCTTTGGCAGCAAGTGTATTTCACTTTGGGGAGATTAGTATACCAGATTTAAAAAGAGAATTACAGAATAATAAAATTACAGTACGATTATGATAATTGATTTTAATAAGAATAACGATGGGTTAGTCCCAGTAATTATACAAGATTCAGAGACCAAAAATGTTTTGATGTTAGGTTACATGAATACTGAAGCTTATGAGAAAACTCTCGAAACTCAAAAAGTAACATTTTATAGCAGAAGTAAACAGCGTTTGTGGACTAAAGGTGAGGAAAGTGGTAACTACCTAAATTTAGTATCAGTTAAAAATGATTGTGATAATGATACCTTATTAATTCAAGTAAATCCAAACGGGCCAACCTGTCATAAAGGAACTGATTCGTGTTGGGCCGAAGCTAATACAGAAAACTTCGGATTTATCTCTAAGTTAGAAGATACGATTGAAAGTCGTGTTAAAGCTGGAAATTCTGAAAAATCTTATGTAGCATCATTGTTTGCCTCTGGGATTAATAAAGTCGCACAAAAAGTAGGAGAAGAAGCTGTTGAAGTTGTTATTGAAGCTATGGATAATAACGATGAGTTGTTCTTAGAAGAATCAGCTGATTTGTTGTTTCACTATTTAATGTTGTTACAAGCTAAAAAATTCAAATTAAAAGATGTTGTTAAAGTTTTAAAAGCACGTCAAAAATAACAGAAACGAGTAGCATCAATGCGACTTATATTGAAATAAGAAATATTGATGTGTTTTGTGGAAACATATCTCATTTAAAATTTTATTTTTGTTTACGATTTTAACCATCATTATTTTTAAGATTTAGAATATGTCTGATACAATAGAAAAAGTAAAATGCCTAATTATAGGTTCGGGACCTGCAGGATATACAGCTGCAATTTATGCAGCAAGAGCTAACATGAAACCTGTTATGTATGAAGGGTCTCAGCCAGGTGGACAGTTAACAACTACCAATGAAGTTGAAAATTTCCCAGGATATCCTGAAGGAATTACCGGTCCAGCTATGATGATTGAATTGCGTAACCAAGCTGAACGTTTTGAAACAGATGTAAGATCTGGTTGGATTACAAAAGTTGATTTTTCTGGCGATGTGCATAAAGTATGGGTTAATGATGATAAAGAAATTCATTGTGAAACAGTTATCATCTCTACTGGAGCATCAGCTAAATATTTAGGATTGCCATCTGAGCAAAAATATTTAAAAATGGGTGGAGGTGTTTCTGCTTGTGCTGTTTGTGATGGTTTTTTCTATAAAAATCAAGAAGTTGTTATTGTAGGTGCGGGAGATTCTGCTTGTGAAGAAGCACACTACTTATCTAAAATATGCAAGAAAGTAACCATGTTAGTTCGTAATGATTTTAGAGCCTCTAAAATTATGGCTGAACGTGTTAAAAAAACAGAAAACATAGACATCTTATTAAGAACAGAAACTGTTGAAGTATTGGGAGATGATTATGGTGTTACTGGAGCAAGAGTAAAAAATAGAGATACAGGAGAAGAGCATGATATTACTGCAACTGGATTTTTTGTAGCTATTGGACATAAGCCAAACACAGATATTTTTAAAGAGTATATTACACTAGATGATACTGGATATATTGTAAATGAAAAAGGAAGCTCAAGAACTAATGTGCCTGGCGTATTTGTTTCTGGAGATGCTGCAGATCATGTGTACAGACAAGCAATTACTGCTGCTGGAACTGGTTGTATGGCAGCCCTAGATGCTGAACGTTATTTAGCAGCTAAAGAAATGTAAACTAGTTAATAGAAATCATATAAAAAAAGCCAATCATTATGATTGGCTTTTTTTTATATAATACTCTAGTGTTACTTTTTATAAATAACAGCGGAATCTTCAAAACGTTTTAAATCAATTTTAGGGGAGTTGTGAATGTTTATTTTAGTTGAACCTGAAGCCTCTAGACTTAAATTGTTCTTTACATCTAAATCACAATCTGAACTTCCTTCAGCAATAACAGTTGCATCATTAGCAGTCAATTTTTCCCCATGATAATTAGACGCATTATCAGATCTAAGATGTAGCGACTTAACCTCTCCTTCAATTTTAGCATTTGCTTTTTGATAGAGGTCTATGTTTAACTCATCTGCATTGATTAATGCTTTTAAATCTGATGATTCACTAAGCGTAAGGACACTTTTAATGGTGTTTAAGTTTAATTCAACCTTTGAGTGTTTATCTGTAGTTAGTTTAAAATCGTCTGTTTTTAAGGTTAAATATACTTTAGAATTGTCTTTAGCAACAATGGTCATTGCTTTTAAATCTAAATCAATTAATGAGTTTACAATAGCTTTTTCACTTGTTAGTATTGAACTGAATTGATCTGTAACTGTAACTCTAATGTTAAGTTTCTTTTTAGATGAAATATGATGTGTGGTATTAAAACTTAATACGCCATTATCACTTACATTAAATTGTATAACATCATGCAAGTTTTCATCTGTTTCAATTTCAACTTGCGGTACTACACCTTTTAATAAAAATACCTCAAAGCGGTCATTTAAATTTAAGGCATTAAACTCGGCAGTTTGATGCTGCTTTACTTTTACAAATTTATTCCCTTTTATTTTT
>CAJXHW010000294.1 GCA_913054565.1 uncultured Kordia sp.
AATACTCAGAAAATTGACTCAATTAGCGTGTATGGTTATTCAGATTATTTAGGTAGTCCAAGTTATAATATGGAACTCTCTCAAAAAAGAGCACAAAATGTATTTAATCAACTTAAAACTATTAATAATACTAATTTAAACACAATTCTAGAATACAAAACAAATATTGTTGGTCTTGGAGAAATCCCATCTCTAAAAAGGTTCCCAGAAGGAATACCTAGCGACCGAAAAGTTAATATCATATTTCATATTACACCTCAAAAACATAGTTTTAATAACTCAAATGAACAACGCTATTTCAGACCAGGAGTTGGCATGAAATTTAACCAATCATATATACTTGAAAAAGTATATTTTGTAGGAAACAAGGCAGATATCATTGAGGCTTCATTACCACAATTAGAGGAATTATATAAGCAAATTAAACAACTAGACAACGACTATAAATTAGTTATAAACGGCCATATTTGTTGCTTAGAAAATGATGCAACTGATGATGATAAAGCTTTCTCTAAAGCATTATCAACTGCTAGAGCTATACGTGTTAAAGAATTTTTAGTTAATAAAGGAATCTCTGAAAAACATATAGAATATAATGGGCATAGTTTTAATTCTCCATTAATCTACCCTGAGTTAACTGCAGAAGACAGACAAAAAAACAGACGCATAGAGGTTATTGTTTATAAATAAACAAATTAAGAAACCGCTGCTAAAATAATATTAACATTCAGACTTATTAATACCTGCAAAAATTTCAGCATAAGCAGAGGTTGTTTATATTTGCATTCAGAAAATTGCAATTATAATGAAGATATCATATAACTGGTTGAAACAATTCATAAAAACTGATTGGGATGCCGAAAAAACAGGTGACTTATTAACTGATTTAGGACTGGAAGTGGAAGGAATTTCTACCTATCAATCTATTAAAGGTGGGTTAGAAGGTATTGTTGTTGGTGAAGTTATTTCATGTGAACAACACTCAAATGCTGATAAATTACGTGTTACAAAAGTTGATATTGGAACTGGTGAACATCTTCAAATTGTTTGTGGAGCTCCAAATGTTGCCCAAGGTCAAAAAGTCCCCGTAGCAACTATAGGAACAACACTGTATGATGCAGATGGTGGTGATTTTAAAATAAAAAAAGGGAAAATTCGAGGTGAAGAATCCTATGGAATGATTTGCGCAGAAGACGAACTAGGCTTAGGTATTGGTCATGATGGCATTATGGTTCTTGACAAAGATTTAAAACCAGGAACCCCTTGTTCTGACGTCTTTAATATTGAGAATGACCAGGTGTTTGAAATTGGATTAACCCCAAACCGTTCAGATGCAATGAGTCATTTTGGTACTGCTCGCGACTTAAAAGCAGGGCTATTACAGCAAGGTCATAACTTAGAATTGATATCGCCTTCTGTTAGTGATTTCCATATCGACAATAGAACATTAAAAATTGATTCTGAAGTTGAAGACCATAAATTAGCACCTCGCTATTGTGGTGTAACTATTTCAGGGCTTACTGTTGCTGAATCTCCAACTTGGTTACAAAACAGATTAAAAGCAATTGGATTAACTCCAAAGAATAATATTGTTGACATCACAAACTATGTATTACATGAATTAGGACAACCATTACATGCCTTTGATGCTATAAAAATTAAAGGGAATAAAATTCAAGTTAAAACATTGCCTGCTGGAACTAAATTTACAACTCTTGATGGCGTAGAAAGGGAATTACACCAAGATGATTTAATGGTTTGTAATGCTGATGAACCTATGTGTATTGCTGGAGTTTTAGGTGGCTTAAACTCTGGAGTAACAGAACATACAACATCTATCTTTTTAGAAAGCGCTTATTTTAATCCAGTTTCAATTAGAAAAACTGCTAAAAGACACGCTCTAAATACGGATGCATCATTTAGGTTTGAAAGAGGTATTGACCCTAACACAACCGAATATGCATTAAAACGTGCAGCATTATTGATACAAGAAATTGCCGGAGGTGAAATCACTTCAGGAATTGAAGATCTATATCCAAATAAAATTGAAGATTTTCAAGTATTTTTATCTTTTGAAAATACTACTAAATTAATTGGTCAAGAAATCCCTAAAGAGACGATAAAAAGTATTTTAACATCTTTAGATATAAAAGTTAATAGCGTTACCGAAGGTGGTTTAGGATTAACAATTCCTGCGTATAGAACAGATGTTCAGCGTGAAGCAGATATTATAGAAGAAATTTTAAGAGTTTATGGTTATAATAACATTGAGTTTTCTAATAAACTAAACGCAACCATGTCTCATGCATCAAAATTTGATGACCACAAACTTCAAAATATTATTGCTAACCAATTAATAGCTCAAGGTTTTAATGAAATGATGGCCAATTCATTAACAACCGCTAATTATACAGAATTATCTGAACAAATAAACAATGAGCATAATGTACAAATGCTTAACCCTTTAAGTAATGATTTAGCAGTAATGCGTCAATCTCTATTATTTTCTGGTCTAGAGGCAATTTCTTATAACATTAATAGAAAACAACAAAATTTAAAGTTTTTTGAATTCGGAAAAACTTACCATCAATATGAATCTGGGTATACAGAAAACAAACATTTATCAATACTTGTTACTGGAAACAGAAGTTCTGAAAGTTGGACAAATAATACCAATAAAGTCAGTGATTTCTTTTATTTTAAAGGAGTTATTGAGCAGTTGTTTTCAAGATTAGGTGTTAGTAAACTTAAAACTTCACCAATAAAAACTGATGTGTTATCAGAGGGAATTTCATTAAGCTTAGGTAAAACTAAACTGGTTGAATTTGGTGTTGTTAAACGCTCAATATTAAAAGCCTTTGGAATATCTCAAGAGGTTATTTTTGCAGATATTAATTGGAATAACGTTATTGAAGTGGCTAAATTCAATAAAATTAAATTCACTTCAATTAATAAATACCCTGAAGTAAAACGTGATTTTGCCTTATTACTAGATGACAAAGTAACTTTTGAAGAAATACATACTGTTGCTAAACAAAGTGAAAAAAAGCTCTTAAAAGATATTAGTTTATTTGATGTTTATCAAGGTAAAAACTTACCTGAAGGAAAAAAAAGTTATGCAGTTAGCTTTACATTACAAGACAATGAAAAAACACTAACCGACAAACAGATAGATAAAATCATGTCTAAATTACAGAACTCTTTTGAAAAGCAACTCGGTGCTGAATTAAGATAATTAAAAAGCCTTTCAAAACATGAAAGGCTTTTTTTATCTCTAATAAAGATAGATAAAATAAACTTATT
>CAJXHW010000295.1 GCA_913054565.1 uncultured Kordia sp.
TGTCGCAGGGATTGTGGTATTGGTAGTTTTTTCTTTATTTTATGTATTCTATAAGAAAAGTAATTTATTACCTTTTTTACAAATGTTAGGTTTAGCATTTGTTGTTGGAATAGGCGTATGGATATATACTTCCAATGTAACTAAAGGAATGCTTGATAATAGATATACTGGTAAAAATGCTAGTGGAATTCAGAAAAAAGATATAACATCTGGACGTTTAGATATTTTGACAGTACAGTTCAATAACTTTATGGAGCATCCAATTACTGGAATAGGAGTTGGAAATGGCAAGTATGAAAGATTACATGGAGAAAAAAATGTAACAGCAGCCTCTCATAATGAAGTAGGTAGACTTATTGAAGAACATGGTTTAATAGGGATTCTTAGCTTATTATTATTATTTACTAGCCCTGTAGCATTATTTTTTAGAGGTAGTTTTTTACAGAAAGCATTTATTATTTCTTTTTTCTTGCTATGGATATTTACTATTGGTCATTCTGCAATGCGGATAGCTTTTCCAAGTTTTATATATGGATTGAGTCTTATTAACTTGAAAGATGATCAGTAACATTCTTTATATAGGAAACGATTTAGCAGGAAAGACTGGATACTTTTCTGCGATGGAAAAACTTTCTACGGGACTAAGTTCAGAAGGGTTTAATGTAAGGAAGGCATCTAAAAAGAAAAACATTTTTTTAAGAATAATCGATATGGTTTTTTATACGATTAAAAATAAAAAGTGGGTTGATGTTTTACTTATAGATACGTTTAGTACTTACAGTTTTTATTATGCGTTGGTAATTTCACAGCTTTGTAGATTATTAAAGATAAAATATATCCCTATTTTACATGGAGGTAATTTACCAAACCGTCTTACTAGGTCGAAGAGATTGTCTAAGTTGATTTTTGAAAATTCATTTTATAATATATCACCATCACACTATTTAAAAGATAAATTCAAAGAAAGAGGTTTTTCTTGTTTGTTAATCCCAAATTCAATTGATCTATCTGAATTGAAGTATACAAGAAGAAAGATAATTCAACCAAAATTATTATACGTGAGAGCTTTTGCAGACATATATAATCCATCCATGGCCGTAAGAGTATTAAAAACACTTAAGGATAAATACCCTAATGCTAGTTTATGTATGATTGGACCTGATAGAGATGGAACATTACAAGATGTGAAAAAGTTAATAAAGAAACTAGACCTTAATGATTCTGTTGAAATCACAGGAGTTTTAAATAGACATGAATGGTATAAAAAATCTGAAGAGTATGATGTCTTTATTAATACTACTAATGTCGATAACACTCCTGTGAGTATCATTGAAGCAATGGCTTTAGGACTCCCTGTAATTAGTACAAATGCAGGAGGAATGCCATATTTAATCAATCATAATATTGATGGAGTTTTGGTAGAAAAGAATAATTACAGAGAAATGACTGAAGCAATTATTGAAATGATTGAATCCAATAATTTAAGTTTTTCTATTAAAGCCAGAGAAAAAGTTGAAAGTTATTCTTGGGATATTGTCAAGACTAAATGGATTGAATTATTAAGTTAGTATGAACTTAACAAAACTATATAGCGCTTTACCAGTATTTCTTCAAAATAGACTCATAAGTATTTATGGTTATTATTGGAGGAGCAGAAGATTAGGAGGCGTTTTTAAAAATGAAGTCTTACTATGGAAATCTAGAGAAAACTTCACAAAAAAAGAATGGGAAGATTATCAAACTGTTGAATTAAGAAAATTACTCATTCATGCATTTAAAACGGTTCCTTTTTATAATAAATTGTATAAAAAACATGGTTTTAAAGAAGAAGATTTTTTGAAATTTACAATAAACGATTTAAAGAAATTACCTTATTTAGAAAAGGAAGACCTTAGGAAGTTTGGAACTTCAACACTTTTATCAACAGATAAGAAAAAAGGGCGATTTTATTCTAGTAGCGGAAGCACGGGTAAACCTACTAAAGTGTATTTTTCAAAAGAATTTCATAGAAAATGGTATGCTGCCTATGAGGCAAGAGTTAGAAATTGGGCTGGTGTAAATTATAATACACCTAGGGGAATGATTGGGGGTAGGAGAGTACTTCCAAAAGCAAAAAACAATCCACCTTTTTATAGATATAACAGTGCTGAGAAGCAAACTTATTTTTCCGCATATCATATATCATCAATCAACGCTAAAGATTATTTAAATGGAATTATCAATAATAAAGTCGAATATATGGTAGGTTATGCTATGAGTAATTATTTTTTAGCAGACTTTATTGAAAGAGAAAAATTGAAAGCACCAAATTTAAAAGCTGTGATTACTAGTAGTGAAAAATTAACTCCTGTAATGAGAGAGACTTTCGAAAGAGTGTTTGGATGTAAAACTTATGATGGTTATAGCGGGGTAGAAGCCTGTGGGCTTATTTCTGAAAATAGTGATGGCGATTTCTTATTTAGCCCAGATACTGGAATTTTAGAATTGATAGATAATAAAGGGAATGAGGTTGCTAATGGAGAAGAAGGAGAAATTGTATCTACTGGGTTATTAAATTTTGATCAGCCTTTAATCCGCTATAGAATTGGAGATAGAGCAAAGAAATCATTAAAACAACAATCAATATCAGGAATTCAAATGCCTATGTTTGAAGAAATTTCAGGTAGAGTTGAAGATATTGTAACATCTTCAGATGGAAAAAAAATGGTTCGTTTTCACGGTGTTTTTATTGATATTAAGGGGCTTATATCTTCTCAATTAATTCAAGAAACAATTGAATTAATAAACTTAAATTTAGTGATTAATGAGAATGAATTTGATAAATCATCTGAAGTGATTATTATGAAAAGATTAAAAAGTCAATTAGGAGATAATATTATAATTAAATTCAATTATGTTGATGATATCCCTAAAAATAATAATGGCAAATTTAGAGCTGTAATCTCTAAGGTATAAGAATGAGTAAAGTTATTTGGATTTTAAATCAAACTTCTGGAACTCCAGACTCTGGTTGGGGAGAAAGACATTATTACCTTGCCAAAGAATGGAAGAAAAAAGGCTATAAAACCTATATTTTTTCTGGCAGCTATAATCATTTATTTAGAAATCAACCCAAAGTTAATCAAGGAATATTAACTGCTGAGGAAATTGAAGATGGAATTACTTTTTGTTGGGTAAAAACCCCAAAGTATAAGGATGGAGGGTTTACAAAATTTTGGAGTAACATTATTTTTACCATAAGATTATCTAGATTAAACTTAAAAGAAATTCCAGATCCTACTATTATTTTAGT
>CAJXHW010000296.1 GCA_913054565.1 uncultured Kordia sp.
TAATGTAGATATAAGATCAGATACATTAACCGAAGGTCCATCACTAAATATGTCTTGAATCTCATCTGATTTAGCATCAAAAAACACACGTTGAATAAATGAGTTTGGTCGTCTAGAGTTCATTTTTTTAAATTGTTTTAAGCTTAAAATAATACGCTCTTTACATTTTTTCTGATTATCACTCATCACATCTAATGACATTCTATGATAAGAGTATAACACATTTCTATACTCTACAAAAGTAGGTGATAAAATTTGATCAATTAATTGGTATCTTGTTTGATTCCCATCCGTTGGTCCCCAGCCTTTACGACCACTAGACTGTGCTACGTTCAAAATATTTTTAGCTTGATTATAATACTCCGAACCACCATTTAATGAATACGTATCAGCATCTAAACCTATAATCATGTAAGCATAATAAGCTATTACAGAAATTAGGTTTGAATCAAACTGATTTGGGTTAAATGTTAAGTTCTGAAATTCAACGTAATTAAAACTAAAATCTTTATCATTAAAATTAAATACTGGCGAACTATAGGTTGAATTAAATGTGGGTCTGGATGATTGTACTTGTAACGTTGCAGTAAACGAATCTGTACCCATATCAGTAATCGTAATAACCATACCACAATTGATACGTTCTTGTGGTGCAAATACTTTATCCGTCCAAGTTGTTTTATTTATAAAGTCATTTAAAGAACGTTCTAATGTTTTAAACACCTGCTCATTTGGCCTACCAGTTTGTTCTGCATTTATTGCTAATGTACAGTTTAATTCTTGTGCATTTATTGCACAAACTGATAATAACAAACAAAAAAATGAGATTAATTTACGCAACTTATTTCAAATTTTCTTGTAACGTCTTAAACGTATTTTTGTGACGTTAGTGATTTTTATAACTTATTTAAAAGGTGATTTAGTATATCTTGTGCTACATCTTTTTTTGATTTTAACTCAAAAGATGTTAGCGACTGATCAGCATCAATAATAGTAATTTTATTGGTTGCTTTTCCAAAACCAGCTCCTTTATCTTGTAACGAATTTAACACAATAAAATCTAAATTCTTGCGCTTTAGCTTCCCTTTTGCATTTTCAATTTCATTATTTGTTTCTAAAGCAAAGCCTACAATTATTTGTTGTTGCTTTATAGCACCTAGTGACGCTAAGATATCTTTAGTTTTTTCTAATTCAATAGTAAATGTGTCTGTTTTCTTTTTTATTTTCTGTGTAGCTATATGTTTGGGTTTGTAATCTGCAACAGCAGCAGCACAAACAACCACATCTACGGAGTTAAAGTATTCATGTGCTGTCACATACATATCTTCAGCAGATGTTACAGGAATTACTTTAACTAATGAATTTGATATTACCTCTTTTGTAGGACCAGATATTAAAATAACTTCAGCCCCTAAGTTAGCTGCTGCAGAGGCTAATTCAAACCCCATTTTCCCAGAAGAGTGATTTCCGATAAATCGTACAGGATCAATTGCCTCATAGGTAGGCCCAGCAGTAATTAATATTTTTTTATTTCTAAGTGGCAGTTTGCTTAAAACATCATCTTCTATAAACCTTACTATATCTTCAGGTTCAGCCATTCTTCCCTCACCTACTAATCCACTTGCTAATTCTCCTGAACCGGCAGGAATAATAATATTTCCAAAAGATTCTAATTTTGAAAACGATGCTGTTGTTGATGGGTGCTTGTACATATCCAAGTCCATAGCTGGAGCAAAATACACAGGGCATTTTGCAGATAAATATGTTGCTAGTAAAAAGTTATCTGAATTACCTGATGCCATTTTAGACATGGTATTTGCTGTAGCAGGTGCAATCACAAATACATCTGCCCAAAGTCCCAAATCAACATGATTGTTCCATATATCACTATCATCTTCTTCATTAGTAAAGGATGATAATACAGGATTTTTAGATAGGGTTGATAATGTAAGTGGGGTGACAAAATCCTTAGAAGCAGGTGTCATGATAATTTTAACATGGGCACCTGCTTTAATAAAATGTCTAACTAAATATGTTGTTTTATAAGCGGCAATACCACCAGTAATACCGAGTAATATGTTTTTACCACTTAATATTGACATATATTAGTCTTCTGTTTTTGTAGTATCTCTGTAATAAACCTTTTCAGCCAACCATTCTTCAACAGCAATTGCATGTGGTTTAGGTAATTTTTCATAAAACTTAGACACTTCAATTTGTTCTTTGTTTTCAAATACTTCTTCTAAACTATCATTGAATGTAGCAAACTCTTCAAGTTTCTCTACCAATTCATTTTTCATTTCTGTATTTATCTGAGTTGCTCTTTTAGCAATAACCGAAATAGCTTCGTAAATATTTCCTGTTTGCTCATCTACCTCATTTTTATTGTATGTGATAGTGGTTGCTGGAGCAGCTGTATTCTTAATATCCATAATGATTATTTAGTATTGAAATTTTCTAATTCTTTATTTATATATGTCAGGTTTTCTTCTGCATCTTCAGAAAAATCTGAATCTGTACTCACCTTTTTCCATTTATTATAATACTCTACCGCTTCTTCTAAACGTTCTTTCTTTCTTCTATTTGTACTATTTTTAGCTAACAGAAATGCTGTATCAAACCTGTAATATAAGGCTTTTTCTTTATATTTAGTACCAGGATAATCTCTTAAAAAATTCTCGAGTGCAGTAATGGCTGCATAATAATCATCTCTAAACTGAGCTCCGCTACTAATTCTGTGATGATATCCTTTGGCTATATTATAGGCTTTTTCTTGTAATTTAGCATCCATTTCTAAAGCCAAGTCACTTGCTTCTTTAAAGTATTCTGACTTTGGATATGTGTTCATGAAATTTTGCAATTTTAATATTGCTTTTTCAGTATCCTCCTGATCTAAACTTGATCTAGGTGATAAGTAGTAATTACTTTTTGCTGCTTTGAAAGCCATTTCATCAAGTTTTTCACTACGAGGGTAAGCTTTTATAAAGCGTTCTAATTGGTATGCAGATGTTACATAATCCTCTTGCAAGTAAAATGTATTTCCGTACATATACATAAGCTTTTCTGCGCCAGGTTTTCCTCTATACCCTGGCACAATTTGCTCAAACAAACGTTGGGCTTTATTTATTTTTCCTTCATTATATAATTTCTCCCCTAAAGCATATTTTGGCGGAATTTCATCTTTCCTAAATACTTTTTGGTATTCTGAACAAGAGCCTAAGGCTAAAGCTATGGTAATAATGCATAATAAGTGCTTCATATAT
>CAJXHW010000297.1 GCA_913054565.1 uncultured Kordia sp.
AAAGTTTTATTACTCAATTTTAAAATTTCCAATAATATCTTTTGTCTGTGAATAAAAAGGTATTCCTAAAATCTTCCAGTCCAATACTCCTGTGGCAGTATATACTATAGTTCCATCTTTACCTGTTTGTGTCGTAAAGTCCTTAAATTCCCAATCAAAACCAATTGTAAATCCTTCTATTACAGAAATTGCTTTTGTTGGAATAATTTCTGCATCGTTTACTAAAGATATAATCTGTACATTGATATCAAACGTTAATGCGTCTATTAGACTGACTGTCTTATTAGAGAACTTAGTTGTTCCGTTTGTGGTTTCTGATATAGTATTTAAAACAAACACTTGATTTGGAGACTTTTCTTTCATAAGATTTGAAACTATCAAAAGACCTAAAGTCACTGCTAAATAAGAAATAGATTTTACTTTATGCTTTTTAAAGTTATATATAAACTTAATCGCATATATAATGAGAGCTATAATAGCAAGTATGTTTATGAGTTGCCAAATAAAATACATAGTTCGTCTTTATTCAAAAATTAAACTCCCGAAGGGTTAATAATACTATTCTAAAACTATATTGAATTAGTATACTTTTCACCTTTTTTAAGTGATTTCAGCACCTTTCCGTTTGCTTTAAATTTGGTAGCGATAGTTTTACGCTTTCCATCTATAGTTTGGACAAAAATTTCTAAATGTAAATGAGGTGCTTGGGAAAAACCTGTATTTCCACTCAAGCCAATTTTATCACCTTTTTGTACAATATCACCAACTTTTAAATGTGTCCCGTTAAATTGCATATGTGCATATTCTGCAATAGTTCCATCTTTATGCTCTATCCAAATATAATTAGCTTGTTTAACGCATTTTTTAGAAGGACATCCTGAATTTGAATCTTTTTTTAGTTTAACTACTTTTCCTGTTCTAATAGTGTGTAGTGGCGTGCCTTCTGGCATTGTAAAATCGATAGCGTATTTCCCTTCATGGCTAAAAGTTCCATGATATCCTTGCGAGACACTATAAGTGTCTCCTTTAGCATAAGGCAAATCATAAGTAAAAGTTTTATTCGGTTTTGCTGTAATATCTCCAATCACAAAAGTTTCTGTAGTACTATATTTCCATTTCTTGTTTTTTTTAATAATTAAATCAAATAATTCTACTTCACTATTTGGAGGCATAACTTTAGTTACTGGAACTTTTTTACTAGGTTTACATCCCGTACCTGAAAAATTAAATTCTACAGAATAAGTCAAATCAGTATTATTTTTTCCAAATACTTTAACTTTTCCATTTATATTTTTACTAATAGTTTGTATGGGTTTTTCTTGAGTAAAAATGGTAAGTCCAAAGAATAAAATTAGTAGTTGGATTGCGGGCTTCATATTTTATTTTTTTGATGGATTTGATATATTGTTAATTCTGTTTTTTCTTTTTAGAAACTTCTTCTGCCATCAATAAAGCATTGTAAGCGTTGACTATTTTACCTGATTTTGAGAGTGAGCTGAAAGGAACGAGTTCTTTTTCTTTGCTTCGAGATGGTTTGTTGGCCATGATATCCAAAGAAATACCCGATTCCATGATGATTTGTTTTACTTCTGCTGCCGTTAAGTTTGGATAATAAGAAAAAATAAGACTAGCTATTCCAGAGACTAAAGGAGTAGCTAGAGATGTACCACTACTAAAATTATAAGAATTATTAGCATGTGTTGTAAATATGTATCTTCCAGGCGCAAAAATATCAACATCTCTTTTTCCGTAATTTGATGTGTAATGGACTAAGCTCTCATCTAACGAATACCCAGAAGCACCTACTTTTATAAAATTATTCAAAACCTCTTTATTCTTTTTATTCGTATCATTTGGATAGTTAAAAGCATTATTTAGGTTTTTTGATTCATTTCCTGCAGAAGTGACAATTAATACATTTTTACTTTTAGCATATAACATTGCATCAAGAACCCACTCTTGATTTAAAGAAAATTCTTTACTCGAGCTAATATTAATAACTTTAGCTCCGTTATTTACAGCATAACGAATTCCAAGTGCTACATCCTTATCTTGTTCATCTCCATACGGAGATATAGATATGGGCATTATTTTTACATTATTAATGACTCCCTTAATTCCTTTATTATTATTTCTGTTAGCAGCTATTAAACCAGCAACCTTTATTGCATGTGTATGAGTATTTGCTGTAGTATCTGACTCTATTATATTATTACCATAAACAATATCATGGATATTAGAAATATCATCTCCTATAATTACCCTTTCATTATAATCTGAATTGAGATATATATCTACATATCTCTGTTCAACTGCTCTCCTAGATTTATTTTTTTTAAAATTAACAACATATTTTTTTAGTAATTCTATCTTTTTCAACACAATACTATCTTTAGCTTCAAAAGTTTTTAACTCTTTTATTGTTAAAGATTTATTCGGAAATAGTTTTGATAAATCACTTTCTAGTCTTTTTTGATCTTTTTCAATTGAATCATAATACATTAATTTACCTTTAACATATTTTAATTCATTTTCATAAACTTTTCTTGCTCTACTGTATATATTATATTCATCTAGGTTAGCTGGTTTGATATCCTTTTTATTTCCAAACATGTCTTGATATTTTCGAATAATTCTAACATATTCGAAGTTTGCTCTATAGGCTTGCTGACCACTTGCATTTCCTAAAAAATTCCAACCATTGATATCATCTATGTAACCATTATCATCATCATCAATACCATTATTTGGAATTTCATTTGAGTTTTCCCAAATAAATTCTTTTATATCCTCATGATTTTTATGAATACGCATATCAAGAACTGCAACAGTTATAGTATTTGCTTTCTTATTCTTCAATAATTCATCATAAGCCTTATCTAAACTTATCCCAGCTATAGTATCAATAAAAATATCTTTATGCTGCCAGTTTTTCCATTCTTTTGCCGTTAATCTGTTGTTTTTTTGCTTTATATTAGAGATTATTGCTCTTTCAGAACTTTGAGATTGTAAAACGCTACAACCACACACAAAAAAGAACGATAAAAGATAAAAAGTATTATATTTTTTTAAGATCATTTTTATTTTTTTTAGATCTATAAACTTAAAGAGTGATTTTAATCACTCTTTAAGTTTATAGATAGAATTTAACAGCCAAGACATGTAAGAGTAATTTCAGGAGGACATTTTTTACATGAGAAAGTTGGCACAGCTCCTGGGTCATTGTCACAATCATCTTTACGAGAATCAGTATCTGT
>CAJXHW010000298.1 GCA_913054565.1 uncultured Kordia sp.
TCCACAAAAATCCTTACTGGATGACAAAGCCAAGATCGTTACCAGTCGTTTGGGTGTCGATCGTTTCCGTATCGCCGGTACAGCTGAATTCAACGGCATTAACCGTGATATTCGTGCTGACCGAATTAAGCCGTTAACTGAATGGTGTAATGAGTACTTCCCTGATGTCTCAACGGAAAGCGTGATTCCTTGGGCAGGTTTGCGTCCTATGATGCCAAACATGATGCCGCGGGTTGGCAAAGGCCGTCATTCTCGTGTGTTCTATAACACCGGTCATGGTCACCTGGGTTGGACACTAAGCGGGGCAACTGCTGATATAGTCGCGGGTGTGGTGGCTAGTGTGCGAGCTGAAGAGTCTTCCTCACATAGCCAAATTGGCGGTGTAGTCGAATCGCTTTAAACGCTTTAAACGCTTTCATGTTTCCTGGAAATTTATCTGCAATAAAATCATTTAGTTGAATAGAAAATGGCAACTGAATTTCTTTTGACCCATAACTTAAATGAAACTCTAACCCTCCTACTTTAATAGATTTCATAGGATTTACTGAACCTTTACCACCTAACAATGTTACCTTTTTGGTTTCATTATTAGCAGTAATTTCTAGCTCTAAAGCATCTTGAGGCTGTGTAGTACCTTTATCTTCAGAGGACATTTTAACAATTTCATATTTCCCTGTCATTACAGGTTCTGGCAATACAAACTGTGTTTCGCCTAAATCATATAATGATCTAAGTTTTAAGGGTTGAATACTATCTTTTACTATTGGTGATTTTTGCTGATTAGCCATACGCATCACAGTTCCATGAAACGGTGATGACAGTGTTGGGTTATCTGGGTCAACATCAGAAATATTAATAGCTCCCGGAGTTGGTTTATTAAAGGCAAATAATATATTGTGAATATTTTCTACAGTTCCTTCTTTTATGTAATGATCGTGACGAGAACCTCCACTAGCTTCTACAAGCTTCATATACCTGCTCCCTGAAGGATCTTCAATTAATTTGTTAATTGCATCATCAATATAATTAACATATTTAATTTCAACTGGTGTGTTGTTATAATCTGTATTAATTTGAAACTCATTAGATAATTTTTCTGACAACATCAACTCTCTGCTTAAAGCTCTACGTTGCAATGTTCCGTCAACTTCAAAATCACCATCAATAAATGCTTTTAAATACACTTTTTCAGATAACATTTTATCATTACTAGCTCCTTCTCTAATTGGCATTACTCCTTCATAACCAATATACCTAGTCACAAAAGCTCCAAGTAAGATAAACACAAACGCTAAGTGCAATATAAGGGTAGCTAATTTTTCTTTTCTAAGTAATTTATATCGGAAAATATTTCCTGCAAAATTTATCATAAAAAGCCCCATAATTGCTTCAAACCACCATGTATTATATACTAATGATCTTGAATATGGTGTTGGAGAAGTTTCTGCTCCCATGTCTAAAAACGTACCTACAGCCATTGCAACTGCAAAAGCTATAAATAAAAAGGCCATTAAACGTGTGGAAAATATAATTTGGGCTAGTTTAGATTTCATTTAAAGTACTGTTAAAATAATGCGTACAAAAATACATTAAATAATTAATGTATATAAAATATTAACATTTAATAAAGAGTCAGGTTTGTTTATTTATTTTGCCTTGAACGAAAGATTTCCATAAACATAAAACTAGCAATATTTCTTGCTCTATCTTTTGCTAAATTTGCTAAATCCCCTTCAAATAATTCGTCTATTGTTCCCAACCAAAACTGTAACCATAAACCAAATAAATCATTAGACAGTTGATTGTTATTATTTTCATCAACTTCAACATGTTTTTTTAGGGGGTTACCAGAAAACACATTCTTTCTGAACAACTGACTTTCCCAAAAATTAGTCAAATGAATTAAATGAGAATCCCAGTCATGTATTGCCTTATTGAATATTGGACCTAACTCATCATTTGTTCTAATTTTTGCATAAAACGTATTAACCAATAAGGCCACATCGTCTCTATTTTCAATATCGTTCATAGTATTTAAAATCTCTTTAAAGCAAGTTAATAATAATCAGTGAAATATTAATTGCTAAGGTTGCTATTAACATATTAAAAACAACTTTAATTCTGGCTTGCCCCAAAATTGCTGCATTATATGCCATTGATGCAGAAATACATAATGCCAATTCAAAAATTGTTGTACTAGAGTTATCCATTAATAAATACATGACTGCAGCAGAACCTATTGCAGTTTGTAATATTATTGTTATTGGTATCATCATCAAGTAGCCTTCTTTAAATTCGTCTAATGCTTGTTTATATATTACCATTATATTTTTTTTAATCACAGCAAATTTCCAATAATAAATACCGTATTTTTATGACTCAAATCATAATCACTACATGATACCAGAACAACTACTACATACATATGGTGGCATATTAAAAACATATGAAAAAGATGAGGAGATTCTTAAAAAAAACCAATCGGCTAAGTTTTTTTATCAAATAAAAACGGGTGCCGTTAAAATGTATAATAATTCCGAAGACGGAAAAGAGTTTGTGTTAGGTTACTTTAATGATGCGCAAAGTTTTGCAGAACCGCCTCTTTTTGGAGATTTTGAGTACCCCGCAAATGCATGTGCAATTAAACAAACAAGTATTTACAAACTTAATAAAACTGGTTTTTTTAAACTTTTAAAAGATCATTTTGATATTCATTTACAAGTCAATAAAATTTTATGCCAGCGTATAAAATACAAATCGATGATTATGTCTGAAATTTCAGTTCACACACCAGAACATCAATTAATTAGTTTACTAAAATATTTAAAAAAAGATTCTAAACATAGTACTGGAAAATATGAAGTTCTTTTAACCAGACAACAGTTAGCAGACTTGACAGGTTTGCGTGTAGAAACAGTCATACGTACAATTAAAAATTTAGCCGTAAAGAAAAAATTAGAAATCATATATAGAAAAATTTTTATTTAACCATACAACCTTTATTTTAGCTCCATGATAAAAATTGTGCTTTTAGGTACTGGAAATGTAGCCACTCATTTATTCAAAGCGTTTCAAAACAACGGCAATACTGAAGTTGTTCAGGTATACAACCGTTCGCATAAGAATTTAGAAAGGTTTAAAACTGTAAATACAACTACATCTATATCTAAATTAAAAAAAGCTGATATTTATATTATTGCCATTGCTGACGATAGTATTACGGAACTTTCAAAAAAATTA
>CAJXHW010000299.1 GCA_913054565.1 uncultured Kordia sp.
GTAATACTTCTTTTAAAATGGTATTAACAAAAAATACAATGTATTATACAGGTAAATATTGGGTAGATGAAATTGTAGGACAATATGAATATATAGTTAATAATGTCACCATTAGGAGCACTCTAAACAATACAAACCCTGCTGATGAAGGCATTTGGTCTGGGAAATCTCTAGTAAGAAGTCATAACAAGCCGCCTTGCAGTAATTGCCCTACTAATGAAAGAAGATTAAGAGCAAATATTAGTGATTTAGATAGAGATATGCATGGTACTCTTGTTTTAAAACTAATAACCGTTAATGGGCAACCTGCAATTGAAGCTTTTATTTTTGGCACCTCCCAATCATCACAATATAACGGCATGGAGTTGCCAAGTGGTTATATTACTTTAATCAAACAATAAAATACAAACCATAACAACATTTATAAAACATAGCTTTCAAGTTAATTATTTGAAAGCTATGTTTTATACTGAGTATAATCTTTAGCCTAAATACTGTGTTATACGCAACATTTCATACTTGAATCGTAACTTAAAACTTACTTAATACTTCTAGTGCTTGACTTGTTTGCTTTATATTCTCAAAAGTCAGTAATAAACGAAGTCCGTTTTTAGTTTGTTTCTCTTTCATCTTACACAACATTTTATGTGTTTGTACAAATTGCAATACTTTAGTAAACTGCTCGCTTTGATAAAATGCAGAGTTTTGATCTGAAATAAAATACCCAATTAAGCGGTTTTTTTTCATAACAATTTTTTCTAGCCCTATATTTGCTGCAATCCATTTAATACGCACAGAATCTAATAAATCTACGGCTTGTGTTGGTAACTCTCCAAAACGATCTACCAAATCTTTTTCATATTGTAGTAACTCTTCTTCAGTCTTCAATTCCCCTAAAGCGTTATATAAGGTTAAACGTTCCGTAATGTTATTGATATAATCATCCGGAAACAACAATTCAAAATCAGTATCTATTTGTGTGTCTTTTACAAACACTTTGTCATTGTCTTTATCAACTTCTTCGTACAAATCTTTAAACTCGTTATCTTTTAATTCCTCAATGGCTTCATTTAATATTTTCTGATAGGTTGCAAAACCAATTTCATTAATAAATCCACTTTGTTCACCACCTAAAATATCTCCTGCCCCTCTAATTTCTAAATCCTTCATGGCAATATTAAAGCCGCTTCCTAAATCGGAATGCATCTCTAAGGCTTGAATACGTTTACGAGCATCGTCAGTCATAGCTGAATATGGTGGCGTGATAAAATAACAAAAGGCTTTTTTGTTAGATCTACCTACTCTACCACGCATTTGATGTAAATCACTCAAGCCAAAATTATTAGCGTTATTGATAAAAATGGTGTTGGCGTTTGGCACATCTAAGCCTGACTCAATAATTGTAGTTGCCACTAAAACATCAAATTCTCCATTCATAAATGCCAACATAAGTTGCTCAAGTTTTTTGCCATCCATTTGACCATGTCCTATAGCAATTTTAGCATTTGGCACCAAACGTTGCAACATACCGGCAACTTCTTTAATATTTTCAATTCTGTTATGCACAAAATACACCTGTCCACCACGTTGAATTTCATAAGACACTGCATCACGAATTACATCTTCCGTAAATCCAATAACCTGAGTTTCTACTGGATATCTGTTTGGTGGTGGTGTGTTTATTGTACTTAAATCACGCGCCGCCATTAATGAAAACTGTAAGGTTCTAGGTATAGGTGTTGCTGTTAAGGTTAGAGTATCAACGTTTTCTTTTATGGTTTTTAGCTTCTCTTTTACGGCTACTCCAAATTTTTGTTCTTCATCAACAATTAACAAGCCTAAATCTTTAAACTTAACTTTAGCACCTGCTAATTGATGCGTTCCTATAATTATATCAAGTTTACCGTCTTTTAGTTGTTTTAATGTTTCTGCTTTTTGCTTTGCTGTTCTAAAACGGTTTATATACCCCACGTTAACAGGCAAATCCTTTAACCGTTCTGAAAATGTTCTGAAATGTTGGTATGCCAATATCGTTGTTGGCACCAAAATAGCTACTTGCTTGCTATTATCCACGGCTTTAAACGCAGCTCGAATAGCTACTTCGGTTTTCCCAAAACCAACATCACCACAAACCAGTCGGTCCATTGGTCGCTCACTTTCCATATCAGCTTTTACAGCTTGGGTTGCTGTTGACTGATCTGGCGTATCTTCATACATAAAAGACGCTTCTAACTCATGTTGCAAGTATGAATCTGGCGCATATTGATAGCCTTTTTGCTCACGCCTTTTGGCATACAATTTAATCAAGTTAAACGCAATGTGTTTAACGCGGCTCTTTGTTTTCTGCTTTAATTTTTTCCAAGCACCTGAACCCAGTTTAAATAATTTAGGAGCTTTACCATCCTTACCTGAATATTTTGATATTTTGTGTAACGAATGAATACTTACAAATAGAATATCTCGTTCACCATAAATTAATTTAATTGCTTCTTGCTGACTTCCTTCTACATCAATTTTTTGTAATCCTGCAAAACGACCAATTCCATGATCTATATGCGTCACATAATCTCCTTTTTGAAGTTGGGTTAGTTCCTTTAATGTTATGGCTTGCTTTTTTGCATAGCCGTTTTTTAAATGAAACTTATGATACCGCTCAAATATTTGGTGGTCTGTATAACATACAGTTTTGCTATTCAAATCAATAAAACCTTGATATAACGGCAACACTATTGTTTGATAAGTAACCTCCTGTTCTACATCGTCAAAAATATCTTTAAATCGTTTTGCTTGTTGTTCACTAGAACAAGCTATATAATTGGTAAATCCTTCTGCGGAATTTTTATTTAGGTCTTCAATTAGTAAATCAAACTGTTTATTAAATGAAGGCTGTGGTTTTATATGGTAAGCAATATCAGAATCGGTACTTTTTGCCAATTCAATTGTAGTATAGTCTTTAAATTGTTTGAGTAGTAAGTCTGAATTACAAAATAAAGTTGCAGGCTCAGAATAATTAACTGCCGTATCTAAAGTTTCAAAAGTGGTTGTTGCTTTAGTAAATAACTTATCAATTTTAGATGCAAATACGTCTTTGTTTTTTACAACAACAGTTGTTTTTGAAGAAATGTATTTTAAAAAACTCTCTCTAGATTCTTCTAAATGTTTGTTTTCAACATTAGGGATGATAGCAATTTTTTTAAGTTGTTCTAAAGACAACTGTGTTTCAACATCAAAAGTT
>CAJXHW010000300.1 GCA_913054565.1 uncultured Kordia sp.
TTACTCTTTTAACGGAAACTTGGTTCACGAAAAAATTAGTGCAAATGGAAAAGTTGCATTTTTAAAAAACAAAGTTGATCATTTTAGTTATAAAAACTTTGATAATTACAACCACAAATTAAATCTTTATAGCAAACTACAAGCACAACATCTTTACAACAAAAATGTACGCCCAACATACTATCATTTTTTAGTAAGACCCTTATACCGTTTTTTGTATCAATACTTTATTCGCTTAGGCTTTTTAGACGGCAAAGAAGGCTTTATTGTAAGTTATTTACATGCCTTTTCGGTATTTAAAAGGTATTTGCAGCTATGGATGATGTATCGTAAAATTGAATAAGGCATTTATTTCAAAAATTTTGATTTCCAAAAGTCCTTTACTTTAGGTTTTTCAAAACCATAACATCCAAAGGTAACTTATTATTATTAAGCTTAATTGCTAATTCTGGTTTTCTATCCATTGCAAAACCTAATGCTTCTTTATAACCTGGTATTTTAAAACTTGGATATTTAGCAGGTACTTTTATAGACCAAAACACATCTTCCATTACAGTAAAATCATCTTTATTACTAGATAACATTGTGGTAATTTCTTGTGACATTTCTTGAGCTATTTCTGCATGAGTTTTCACTTTCCTTAAAGAAAAACCACCATTACCTACTTTAAAAAATATTTTAGAACGTTCTTTTTTTTTCTTAGAATGAAAGAGTTTTACAAACCTATTTAATAAAGTGTTTGAACTTGCAATCCAAGGAGCTCCTATATAATCATACTCTTTTGCGCACCATTCTTTCAACTCATCTTTAAACACATAGGCATCTAATTGATAAATTAGCATGTATTTTTTATCAGAAAAACGTTGATAAAAGAACTCTGAAAGCATTAACTCATTGTAACCTAAAACGGTCTTAAAATATTTATCTGGAAAACGCTCTACCTTTATTTTTCCTTCAAAATTAATAGCTGTTGAATCTAAACTTTCGGGCTGAGCAAAAACTATTGAGTAATTTCCTAAAATTTTCATACATTGATTTAAGGAAAGACGCTCTCCTTCAGATAATGTGTTTTTATATATAGGAATAACAATTACTACAGAAGTACTATTCATGTGCTTAACAAATTAATTATTGAACATTTTTTTGATTGAATAAAATATTTTTCGATAAAAAACATTCTCTTTAAACTCTTTATAATTTTGCCGTACGGCTGACAACTCTTTAGTTAATCTATTAAAAAAAAGCATTCTATCACCTTCTGAAAGATGCGTATATATTTTATTATACGCTAAATTTAAATTTTCATGCATTAAAGCCTCATCTTTAGTCATACTTTTTTTATGAACCCTATAAAGAGCCAGTTTTTCATTTAAAAACGATACTTTTGGATCACGCTCAAAAACTTGCAACCAAAAAAACCAATCTTCTTTTGCTTTCAAATCTTCATCAAAAAAAATAGATTTTATTGCGGTGCTTTTAAACATCCCACAATGTATAGGTATCGAGTATTTTACATCCCAATTTAAGAGTATTGATTTAAATGTATAATTTTGTTCACTTAAATCACAGAAGGCCTTTTTTAGTTTTCCACTTTCAGATTTAAAACGCAAAAAATCAGTAATTATTATATCATTGTTATTTGCTAACTCAATACTTCTTGAGAATTTCTCAGGCTTAAGGATATCATCAGAATCTAAAAACTGTATATAATCTCCAGTTGCTTTTTGTATTCCAAAATTACGAGCACTACTTAATCCTCCGTTGCTTTTATAAAAATACTTAAACCTCTCATCTAAGTTTAATATTTTCACTGCAACTTCTTCTGTATTATCTGTAGACCCATCATTTATGATAATTGCTTCCCAATTATTATAATCTTGAGCTAATAACGACTCACATGTTTCTTTTAAGAACCTCCCTTGATTATAGCATGGAATAATTACTGAAATTAATGACGGCATATAAAAAATTTATTTAATTTTTAGAAAACACATATTTGTCCCTTAACTTTTCAATTAATGAGCCTTTTTCTCTTCTTGCGTTTTTATCAAAATTATCTATCCTTGACATTTCATTCCATGAATGAATAGCATAAGTATCAGAAAATAATGTCTCATCATTAATAAACGTTGCATTATATATACTATCCCAGTTTTGGTTAGATACAGGAAAAAAATACGTGAAAGGTTTTGCTAACTTTAACATATCAAAATGCTTTAACGCTTTTGTAAAACCTTCTGGCCCTCCAGCTTCTCCCCATTTTATAAACTCCATACCTTTACCTAAAATCTTTCGCTTAATTTTTCGCCTTTTTAATTTTGAACTATCATAAGGCAAAATTTTATTGGGATGCCTGCAATTGCTCTCTAAAAAAGAACATATTTCATGGTTCTTAGGAAATCCCAGAACTGCTGGGCATACCATGTCTTTGCCTTCTAACCCAAAAATAATTGAACTATCAAAATCAAATGGTTTTAAGCAAATAACATCAGTGTCAACCCAAAAATTCCCTTCTTCAAACAAAAGCTTCCACCTAAACCAATCAGCAAAACCAGCATAACTACCTCCATTATATTGAAATATTTTTTCTTTAGGTATTATAGAATTTGCATCTTTTAAAACGGTACCTTTAGGCACATTTTTCACTTCATTATAAACATATAAATGAAACTCATGACCATGATATATGAATGAAGCTATTGATAGTTGTTCATTTAAAGAAAGTTCTGATCCTATCCAAAGAGATTGGATTATTGGTAATGACATTTGATATGATTTATTATTAATAACTAAGGCAAAGTAACTAAGTTTTTTTAATTTTGCTACACTTAACTATTATTATTATTGATCACTACTATGAAATATGGCCTTTTAAAATACTGGGAAAAAGAAACTAATATTGGTGATTATATACAAAGTATAGCCGCTAAACAATTTTTACCTAAGATAGACGAATATGTCTATAGAGATCAATTACATAATGTAAAGGGTAATTTGAATGTAATTATGAATGGCTGGTTCATGCATGAACCTCAAAATTGGCCACCCAATGATAGTTTAATTCCAAAATTTGTTTCATTTCACATAAGTGATCATGTCTCTGATGCTTTAACAGGTCCTAAATGTATTGAATACTATAAAAAGCATGAACCTATTGGGTGCAGAGATTATCACACACAAAAAATTTTAGAAAATAAAGGAGTCAAAACCTATTTTTCAGGAT
>CAJXHW010000301.1 GCA_913054565.1 uncultured Kordia sp.
ATAAAAAAACGCTCTACTTAGTAGAGCGTTTTTTTATTTTTTTGCGATAATTTTTTGTTTAATTACATTAAGTCTTTCGTCTGTAATGTATTTGGTTTGAGTTTTATCTCCAACTCGTTTTTCTAAAAGTTTCTTTTTAAAATTTTCTAGTTTTTCACCGGTAATGTATTTGGTTTGAGTTTTATCTCCAATTCTTCTTTCTGAAAGATTTCTTTTAAACTGTTCTAATTTTTTACCAGTGACGTATTTGGTGTTAGTATCAGAATATTTAACTAATACTCTATTAGAAATATCAGTATTATCTTTGCGACTATCTTCTTGTGCAGAAATCGTTAAAGAGAAGCAACAGCAAGTTAGTAATAGTATAATATTTATTTTCATAATCATTTGTTGTTAATTATGATAAACTATTTGAAATCTATTATAAGCATTTGCTCCAAAGGTTACTGTATAACCGTCTGAATTTCCGTTATTTGTGTTTTCTCCACCAGAAGCAAAAACTAGAAGTTCGAAAGAATGGTTTCCAGGAGGTAAATTAATGTATCCATTACCACCAATTGTGAAAAAACCTGTTGTTACTGTTCCAATGCTTGTTGTGTTTGTATAATTGTTAGCACTATAGACAACATCAGTTCCGGTACCAACATGTGTTACAACACCACCGTATAGACGAACTCGTCCATCTTCAATAGTATTTGTTCCATCACCATTATATAAATCACAAGCAGTCCAAAATGTAATTTCAACTAGAGTTTGTTTAGTTAATGTAATATTAGCTGTATAGGCAACTGCTGAAGTAAGTTCACCTATATTATCTGATAAAACAACTGGTGTGGCCATAAACGTATCTGCATCACTAGCGTCAATTGTCATGGCATTTACTGCTGGTTCCAAAATCAAGTCACCATCTGGGTTTACTTTAATAACAGGGTTGTCAATTCCATTGTTATTTACATTGTTTGTGCTATTCAATCCTTCAATTCTAATTGTTGAAGAGTTTCCAGCAATGTGCAAGTCTTGTTGTGGGTTTGTAGTTCCAATACCTACTTGCGCATGTGCATTAGTAGTCATAACTATAGTAGTTATAACTATAAAAAATCGGGTAATTTTTTTCATAATTAAATTCGGGTGTTTCGGGTTGTTGAACTCTAGGAGTTACTTAATGTCGACGAATATAGCTGATTGTCGAATATTTATGAGTGTTTAAATATATAAACTCGATAAAAAGTTAATAACATCGATAAAAGGTGTTTTTCGGAAGTTAATCATGGTTTAATTAAATTATGTGCATGTGCTCAACCATATTGTAAAAAACAAAAAAAGCATCTATACTATAGATGCTTTTTTTGTTTTAGGATAATATAGAGTTTATTTACTTTCTTTATTTTTAACTTTTATTCCGTTAAGTGATTTAGGAGTACCTGAGTATCTTATTTGTGAACCATCCCACCACATAATCTGACCTTTTGCATTCTTATCATTTTCATCTATCATGAAGTTATTAAGCTTTGTGTCGTAATCGTTAGTTAATAATTCAGAAGGATTAGATATGTTTTCATAACCTTTTTTAGTGGCTACAGCTATCCATGTGAATTGTACGTTGGAATTTCCGTTATTGTTTTCTTTGACAGTGAATCCATTTTCACTAGTTCTAACCAAATGAATACCATTACTTTCTCCAATGGGAGTAACCGTTATGATAATTGGTTCTTTTGGAGATACCATGCCTGAAAAATTTCTATCAAAAGCTATTGTAGCATTACCTGAATTTAAATTAGCGATGCCTTTAGCGGTAACGTCAACAGTGGTAGATGTAGGTACATAAGTAGCTACTCTTTGATTATTTCCGTTGTCACTTAATTGAGTAATAATATCGTTAGTGAATTCTCTACCTTGTACATATAAACTATAACGATCACCTCTAGTAGTAAAACCGTATACGCTACCTTTGGCCCATCCACCCATTAATCCTCCAATAGCACCAATACCTACATTAGCAGCTTGGTTACCTGTGTTAACAACAGAAGAGCTTAATCTACCTGTACCTGTACCATTTGCGGTACCAGAAGTAAAGAAATATCCTCCATAAAATGTAGTATTACCATTACCACTAACTCTATATCCTAATGCACCTGCAGAGTTCTGTGTTCCACCTGAACTGTTAGAGCCAAAAACACCTGAAGATCTCTTTCCGTTATTTCCAACACCTTGAACGGTACCTAAAACACCAACACTATAATCAGAGGTTACAGTGTTCATACCTAAAACTCCATATCCTTGCTCAGCAGAACCATATCCAATACCGTCACTTCCATTATTGTTTAAGAACCATCCTCCGCCAAACCCAGCATTATTATTTCCGTGTCCAATAACAGCATCATCAGATCCAGTATTGTTGTTTAAATCAGAAAAAATACCAAGTGCTGCAGCATTCATTGCTATGTGATGCATACCGTACCCAAATCCTGTTTTTTCAGAATAAATTCCAGCTCCGGAACTAGTACTTTGTACAGCAATTGCATGATTTGCAGTTGTTGAATGAGACACTAAATTACCTGTAGTAAACGGGGTAGCGTTATTTACAGAAACTCTTCCATCACTTAAAACTCTCATGCGTTCTAAATTATTTGTTCTGGTAACAAAATCTATAGCATCAGTAGTACCAATAAAGTTTGTTCCAGCAACAGTTCCAGTATTTCCAGTAATTGCCCAATCAGCACTTGATGCGCCAGAACCTAAACGAATCCAATCAGTTCCATCATTGTAGTAAAAACCAGGAGTAACATCACCTGCGGTAGCTGTATTATATACAATCATACCTGCTACATCTGCGCCTAAAGGGGCAGGACTTGTTGTCATAGTTAGAGCCATCCTAGGTAACAAAATTCCGCCAGGATTTGCAACTGTAGAGTTAACATCTAATAATGCATCTGTATTAGGGGTTGTAGTTGCTATACCAACTTGGGCGAAACTACATAGTGAGTATAATGTTAATGCAGAGATTAACATTATACGGGTAATTATATTACACATAATAATTCGGGTATTAATTTATTATAATTCGGGTTATAATTTTGACGAATATAATTTTTTTAAGTGTTGATTTTTATAAAGTTACAGTTTTTTCGATTAAATACAAAAAAAAAGGTTTAAGTGTTTTTTAAATGATTAAACACGTATAAAATTGTTAAAATGTAAAGTAAGAGT
>CAJXHW010000302.1 GCA_913054565.1 uncultured Kordia sp.
AATAGCTGTTTGGGATACTTATGTAAAAAAAGAAGACAATGAGGTCATGCATTTTGATATTTTAGTACCTAGTACGATAACAAATGAACAAACTGTATATAATTTTGGAGAGGAATACCTTAAAACAAAACCTTTTAAAACAGAACAGTTAACATCAAATGAATGCCAATTTTGCCACATTGAACAAGCAACGGAAGATATGATGTTATCAATAAATAAACTAGGATATTATATTATAGAAATAAAAAATTGCCACTAATTTAATTAGGATAACTAACTTTGTGAGAAATCAATTTTTGAAAGAGTTTATTTATGAAGGAAAGTGCATTTAATCCAACACATCAAGAAAAAGATGTTTCAAGTAAAGTTGTTGCTGGACTAGAACGTATTTCAGAAGTCTTCAAAATCTTGTTATGGGAAAAAGCCAAATTAGTTGGTTTAAGCCCAATTCAAATTCAAATACTACTTTTTATTGCTTATCATAAACGAAACTTATGTAACGTAAGTCATCTTGCAAAAGAGTTTAATGTAACTAAACCAACTGTAAGTGATGCAGTAAAGGTTTTAAATAAAAAAGGGTTTATTATAAAAGATTTTTCATCATCTGACAGTCGTAGCTATTCAATTTTATTATCAGATTTATGAAATGATATTGTTTCACAATCATATGATTTCACAAACCCTTTAAAAAATCAAATTAATCGTCTTTCAAAAACAGAATTAGATAGCTTATTCGGAACATTAAGTCAGCTTATATATAAATTGAATAGCACTGGTATTTTAAGTGTTCAAAGAATATGTTTTGGCTGTAAGTACTATGAAAAAAAGGCTGAAAATGATTATTGTAACCTATTACAACAAAACTTATTAAACAACGAAATTAGAATTGACTGTCCTGAATACATAGAAAAATAACCTTTTGTTTAAGGTGATACATAGCAATCCAAAACTAAATAACTTTTAAAATATCTCATTTTAATGTAATTTCGCAACAAATATTAAGGTGTCAATTATGAAAACTAGTAAAGTGCTTAATTATATTAAAAATGTGTTAGAAAACATGCCGTCTGATTGGCTAAAATTAACAACACACCGACTAGATATTTACAATGAATCCTTAGCAAAAACTGAGTTTTTAAATCAATTTGAACAATTATTCAACGCAAATAATTCATCTACATCAGCATTAAATCAACTACCAACTGCTTTTGATTATATCAGACTAGGGCATCCGTTATCATCTATTTTGGAATGGGGAATTGCTAAATTACATCATGTAGATTCAAAAAACATTATAAGTTTTTCGTCTCAAACGATTCCTATTTTAGCTGTTTTAAGAACAAATTTACTTGAAAAAAAAGCAACACAAATTCTTTATACTGATGCGTTACCAGATTTCTTTAAAGCAGATATATTGCAACAAGTTTACGGTTATAACTTTAATTTAAAACATATTGACGAGAGTGAAAAGACTCCTGATTTTAATGGGAGTACAGTTTTAATATCACAACAAGATGAATTTAATTCTATTAATCTGAATCCTAAGGTAGATTTTTACATCAATCTCAACCCTAGGTTAGGAAGTGTTTTAATAGTAAACGGAAAACATAATGACCATTATATTTCTGAAATTCAACATGTAAGACGTAGAGAAACTATTGCAATGACACCAGCTAATTCATTAGTTGCTTTAAAATTGTTAATAGGAGAACACTCAAAAAAAGCTCAAGACAATAACACTATAACTCATAAAGCATCAGTTTTAGACTCTATTAAAAAAATTACGACTGCACCTTCAAAAGTATTAGTTGCTTCAAGCGGACTTTCTATTCAGTATGCCATTATGATGGGCTTAGTCAATAACGCCCTAGAAAACCATAACGGAAAAGCTATCAAATTTGTAGTGCCTCCTAATTGTTATGGAGGTACAAATGATCAGGCTAGACGTGTGGCTGCTTGTATAGATAATGTTGATGTTATAGATTTACCTGTTGATGGTGATAATGATATGATTAAAAGTATTGATATTGTATTATCAAAAATTGCAAGTGACGATGCTGTACCATACATCATAGCTGAAATTCCTACTAACCCCAGAGTAGAAGTTCCAGATTTAATAAAGCTGAAGGATGTTTTAAGTAAAAAACGCAAAACAGCAACTGGTGAAACAGCTATAGCTCCAGTTTTTATTTTAGACCAAACTTTTTGTCCAAATGTTCATTTTTTAGGTAAAAATGACATTCTATCTTCAGTGAAAACCATATCATATGTGAGCGGCTCTAAGTTTCCTAGTGGAGGTCAGTGTACAGCTGGTTATTGTGTTGCAAATCATAACGCAAAAAAATTGATGGATAATATAGAACATCATTTAAACATCTGTGATAATGAAGCTACTCAACTTCAATATGAAATATTAGCTAAACAATTACCTTCAATGAATCAACGAATTAATGATGCCTATATAAACACGCGCGATTTTGTAAACTTTATTAAAGCCACCTTACCTGACGCTAAAATCAATTTTGTTTCAGAAGATTTAGCTGAACAAGGGTTTACGCCATCAGTTTTTTCATTAGACCTACCTACAAAAGGAAATACAGAAGCCGAGAAAGAAGCCTATAAACGCGCCTTAAATTTGAAGTTAATAAACTTAATGATTACAGAAATACCAACTGAAAGCAAATACTGTGTAAGTTATGGGCAGTTAAAAGGATGCTACTGGACAATACCAGCAACCTCTACTCAAGGAACAACCAAAGAAGGAGATAAGGATTATATTGCTAGAGTAGCACTTTCTGCTGATATGGATCTGGAGCGTCATAAAAAAGTATTTATGACGTTTGTTAAAAGCATTTAGTATATACTATTTTAGACCAACTCAATATATTATATTTCAAACTATCTAGCGGCCTATTTTTATAATGGTTTTGTTTGCACACCATTAATAGTATAACCTATATAATTGCTTTTTAAAACGTGTTTGACTTTTTTACTTCCTTTTAAATTAAACGAATAATTATACGCTTGTAAATGACTACAAATATTTACATAGCAATAAATGATAATATTTACAGCTACTTGAGAACATTTATTAAGGATTTTACTATCTTGGGCATATAAAGTAAATAAACACAATAGTGTTTATTTACTTGTTAGTATTAATTATCTATGTTAACGCTAATATAGTTTTTTCGACCTCAATTATC
>CAJXHW010000303.1 GCA_913054565.1 uncultured Kordia sp.
AGAATTAAAATTTAAAACTAAATTAATTCTATTTATAAAATCAAAAATTGTAAATCTTCTATCTAATAATACTGATTTTTGGATTGTTCAATCGGATTTAATGAAACAAGATCTAATAAGTAAATTTAATAATAACCCACATTCAAAAGTACTGATTCATCCATTTTATCCTCCACTAAGTTCTTTTTCGAATGAGCAAACAGTGAGAATTCCTAAAAGTTTTTTATATGTTAGTACATATAACCCTCATAAAAATTTTGAAAAATTAATAAATGGTTTCAAGTTATTTTATGATAAATATAAAAAAGGTGAATTACACTTAACTTTAGTAGAGAATGATTCAAAAATTATTTATGAAATAAATAATTTAATTTTAAAAGGATATCCAATTATAAACCACGGTTTTATTAAAAGAGATGCATTAACTTCTTTATATAGGCAATCAGAGTTTATTATATATCCTTCTTTGTTGGAAAGTTTTGGTTTAGGGATTATAGAAGGTATTGAAAATGGTTGCCATGTAATAGGCGCTAATTTACCATATACATATGCAGTTTGTAAACCCTCAATCTCTTTTAACCCAAAGTCTGTAAATAGTATTATTAAAGCATTTGAAATGGCTTTAAATACAAAGTCAATCATTAAGACAGAACAATTAGTTTTTAATGAAATAGATTCAATAATTAAAATAATAGAAAAAGACTAATAATGGAAATTAAAAACAAAACTCTTTTGATTAATGGAGGGACAGGATCATTTGGGAATGCAGTATTAAATAAATTTTTGAAGACTGATCATTTTTCTGAAATCAGAATTTTTTCACGAGATGAAAAAAAACAGGATGATATGAGAAATTTATACAAAAACCCTAAGATAAAATTTTATATAGGTGATGTAAGAGATTATTCAAGTATCGAAAGAGCGATGAGAGGTGTTGATTATGTTTTTCATGCTGCCGCACTTAAACAAGTCCCTTCTTGTGAGTTTTTTCCATTAGAAGCAACAAAAACAAACGTATTTGGAACACAGAATACAATTGACGCTGCGGCTGCCAATAATGTTAAAAAAATTATTTGTTTGAGTACAGACAAAGCAGCATATCCAATAAATGCAATGGGAATATCTAAAGCATTAATGGAAAAAGTAGCTATAGCAGCTTCAAGAAATTACAAAAAAACTACTGTATGTTTAACAAGATATGGAAATGTTATGGCTTCAAGAGGTTCGGTAATACCATTATTCATAAATCAAATACAAAATAATAAAGAATTAACCATAACAGATCCTAACATGACTCGTTTTTTGATGTCATTAGATGATGCTGTAGACTTAGTCTTATTTGCCTTTAAAAATGGAAGCCCAGGAGATTTATTTGTAAATAAGGCTCCTGCAGGAACTGTTGGGGATTTAGCTCAGGCTTTAAAAGAAATCTTTAATGCTAATAATCCTATAAAAACTATTGGTACTCGTCATGGTGAAAAACTATATGAAACACTTTGTACAAGAGAAGAAATGATGAAAGCTGAAGACATGGGAGAATTTTATAGAATACCAGCAGATAATAGAGATCTAAATTATGATAAATATTTTGTAGAAGGAAACCAAGCTTTTGAAGATATTGAAGATTACAATTCTCATAATACAGAAAGAAGTGACGTTAAAGGAATTAAAATCCTTTTAAATAGCTTAAATGTTATAAAAGAGATAGAAAACAATTAAGATGCAACCAAGTATAATTTCTGGCGGAGCACATCTAGATAAAAGAGGTGAATTAAAGTTTAATAATTCATTTAATATGTCTCAAATCAAAAGGTTTTATTCTATAACATTAAAGAAAAAACTTAATATAAGGAGGTGGCAAGGACATAAAATAGAACAACGTTGGTTTACCGCTATTTCTGGAAGTTTCAGAATTCAGTTAATTTTTGTTGACAACTGGAATAAACCTAATACTGAGCTAGACAAAATAAATTTTGATTTATCAAGTGATTCACTAGATGTTTTACATATACCTGGTGGTTATATAACAAGTATTGAAGCTATTTCAGATAATTCCATATTATTAGTAATGTCAGATTATACTTTCAATGAAATTAATGATGAATATAGATTTCCAGAGGGATATTTTAAAAAATAAATAAATACTATTATGAAGAAAACTACTGTAATGACAATTGTGGGTACTAGACCTGAAATTATAAAGTTGAGCGAAGTCATAAAAGAACTCGATAAACACACGAATCATATTATTGTACATACGGGTCAGAATTATGATTACGAACTTAATGAATTGTTCTTTGAGCAACTAAATGTTAGAACACCAGATTATTTTTTAGAGGCAGTTAAAGGTTCTCCTTCAGAAACAATTGGTGATATAATAGCTAAAGCAGATAAAATTTTAGCGAACATTATGCCTGATGCTTTATTAGTTTATGGTGATACGAATAGTTGTTTAAGTGTAATTCCAGCTAAAAAAAGAAAAATTCCAATTTTTCATATGGAAGCTGGGAATAGGTGTTTTGATCAACGAGTTCCAGAAGAAGTAAATAGAAAGATTGTAGATCATTTAAGTGATATTAATTTACCACTATCTGAGCAAGCTAGGGATTATTTAATAGCTGAAGGCCTAAAGCCAGAAACTGTTATTAAAACAGGCTCTCCAATGACAGAAGTATTAAATGCGAATATGGCTAAGATACTTTCTAGTGATATTTTAACTAAAGAAAATTTAGATGTCAAGGGTTATATAGTTATGAGTATTCACAGAGAAGAAAATGTTGATTCTCCCAAAAATTTCACAGACCTGTTAGATTCTATAGAAGCTTTGACCATGAAGTATAAGATGCCAATCATTATATCTACACATCCAAGAACAAGAAATAAACTAATAGAGATTGGTTATGAAAATGAAAATCCATTAATACGTTTTTCTAAGCCATATGGTTTTCATGAGTATAATAACCTACAAATGAATGCTTTTTGTGTTATTTCAGACAGTGGTACTATTGCTGAAGAAGGTTCTATCTTAAATTTACCAGCTGTAACTATTAGACAAGCTCATGAAAGACCAGAAGGCATGGATGAAACTACAGTTATTATGTCTGGTTTAAATAAAAATAGAGTTCTAGAAGCTGTGGGTGTTGCAGTTTCACATAATAATAAAAATAAAAGAGTAATAAATGAAGTTAAAGATTATAC
>CAJXHW010000304.1 GCA_913054565.1 uncultured Kordia sp.
CCATTTTTTAATTTTCTCCCAAATTACGGGTTCATCAACCATATTATTTATCAAACGAACTGTACCTACTTTAAATGATTTTGACATGATAATTCTTCCATTAGAAAAAATTGTCAATTCAGTACTTCCGCCACCAACATCTACATATAAATAATTAGAATCTTGATTGATAAATGTTTTTAAATCTGTTGATGCAATTATTGCAGCTTCTTTTTTTCCATCAATAATTTCAATATCTATATCACTTGCTTCTTTTATTAAATTAACAACAGCTTCACCATTATTAGCCACTCTTAAAGCTGAAGTTGCACAAGCCATATATTTAATAACACCGTAAGATTTCATTAATAGCTTAAAGGCGTTCATGGTATCTTTCATTTTCTCAATATTAGCTTCAGAAATTTCTCCCGTTGTAAAAGCGTCTTGACCTAAACGAATAGGTACACGTACTAAAGAACTTTTCTTAAATTTAGGTTCCTTACCTTTATCTTCAATGATATTAGTAATTAACATTCTAACGGCATTTGAGCCTACATCTATTGCTGCATATTTTTTTATAATCATGTTACTACGGTAATTTTATTGACGTAATATTCGTATGTTTTTTATTGTGTTCTTATTGGTTTCCCTTCAGTAACTCTGTAAACATTATCTTTATTTTCAGAAAGAATTCTTGCTTTAACATTGTCACTCCAGCAAATGGTAAAGGTGTCTATAAGTTCTTTTTTAATCTGATCATCATAAATAGGGCAAGTTACCTCTACTCTATTATCTAGGTTTCTTGTCATCCAATCTGAAGATGATATAAACACTTTTTCGGTTCCTTCTGTTCCAAAAATCATCATTCTTGGATGTTCAAGGTATTTATCTACAATACTTATGGCTTCAATATTTTCACTCAAGCCTTTTAAGCCTGGAATAAGACAACAAATTCCTCTAACAATCATTTGTATCTGTACGCCTGCTTGACTAGCTTCATAAAGTTTATCTACCATTTTATAACTGGTGATACTATTTAATTTTAGCTTAATTTGCGCTGGTATCCCCTGCAATGCTTTATTAATTTCTGCATCAATTAACTTAATAAAACCATTCTTTGAATAATGTGGAGCAACTAATAAATGCTTGTATTTATTAACAATATAATTTGTTTTTAAGAAGTTAAAGACCTTTCTTAAATCTTTTAAAATCTCCTGATTTGCTGTAAATAAGGTATAATCTGTATAAATTTTTGCTGTTACATTATTAAAATTACCTGTACTAATAAAACCATATAGCTTTATTTTTTTATTTTCTAAACGTTCAACTAAACAAACTTTACTGTGCACTTTTAATCCTTTTACTCCAAAGATTAACTTGACGCCCTCATCTTGCATTTTTTGAGCATACTCCATATTTGAAGCCTCGTCAAACCTTGCCTGTAACTCAATTTGCACAACTACCTCTTTACCATTTTTAGCAGCATTTATTAAAGAGCTCGCTATGTGAGATATTTTTGCCAAACGGTAAATTGTAATTTTTATCGTTTTTACTTGTGGATCTAAAGCTGCTTGACGTAAAAATTTAATAGTATAAGAAAATGAATGGTATGGTGCATATTGTAAAAAATCTTTTTCTGCTACTTTTTCAAACAAGTTATCACTCAAAGATATTCCTTTTATAGCAAGAGGTTTATCTTTTGCATATAAGAGGTCTTTTCTACCCATATTTGGGAAATTCATAAAATCTCTTCTAAAGTGATATCTTCCTCCTGGTATTACACTATCATTAGGCTCAATACCCATTTTACGCATCAAAAATGCCAATGTATCCGCTGCTATAGTTTTATCATAAATAAAGCGTACAGGATCTCCATCTACCCTATTTTTAACACTTTTAGATAATTTTTCTAAAAAGCTAACTCCTAAATCTGACTCTATATCAAGCTCAGCATCACGAGTAATTTTTATCATATGGGCCTCGATACTTTCGTATTTAAAAATACTGAAAATTGAATCTAGCCTATACCTAATTAAATCATCTAAAAGAATAATATAATCTTTATTATCCACTTTAGGTAAGGTAACAAAACGATAAACACTTCGTGGCACCTCTAATAATGCATATTGATTTTCGGTGTCTGATAATTTCATTTTAATTGCTAAATAGGCAGCAGAATCTTTCAATCGCGGTATAGGTGTATTATCATTTAATACAATTGCCATTAAAGCAGGGCTTACATTTTCTACATAAAAATCTGCGATAAAATCTTTGTGAGAAGGATGTAAAATAGTGCGTTCATTTAATACATATATATCTTCATCTTCTAACTTAGAATATACTTCATCAATAATTGCCAAACTTTTTGATTGTTGTACAATAACCTCTTCAGTAATCATTTCCAACAACTCATCTGCTTTATAGACTCCTAAAGCTTTTCTACCACTTTTACCAGCATCAGATATTCGCTTAACTGTAGCATAGCGAACCTTAAAAAATTCATCCAAATTATTAGAAAATATACCTACAAAACGTAACCGCTCTAAAAGCGGAACAGACGGGTCTGCAGCTTCTTGTAAAACACGTGCATTAAATTGTAACCAACTTAATTCCCTATTTATATATTTATCTTTCTGTTGTGTCATGTACTTAATATCTTATAAAATATTACCTCAGCCCTTTTGGGAATTGCATATAAATGGTTTTGCCTTTATTTAATTTTTTCCAAGAAGTTATCTCAAAATCAATCACTACAAAACCACAAGTAGGCACAGAGTTTATATCTATTGTCCCAAATGTATTGACAAAGTCAGTACCGGCAAAATTATGAGCAAAAATCATCACATTATTTATACTATCATCACATTGCCGTATGGTTTTAATCAAATTTGCTCCAGAAAAATCATATAATTCATTTTTAATAATTATTTGTGTACTCATAATCCCCCAATGTTCTTGAACTATTTTTGCGGTTTGCAAAGTTCTTTTTGAAGGAGAACATAATATTATATCAGGATTCTTAAACAGCTGCCTTGTATGTATAGCAATTAATTTTGCATCGGACACACCACGTGCTTTAAGCGGTCTATCCAAATCATTTAAATTATGTTTCCAAGATGATTTTGCGTGTCTTACAAGGTACAATCTCTTCATTTTCAATTAAATAAATTTAACTATAATTTCATCACTAAATGT
>CAJXHW010000305.1 GCA_913054565.1 uncultured Kordia sp.
AAAAACAGCGTAAATTCAATTTTTAACCTGTAGCCATATTTCAGGACGTGACATTAAAAAAAAATATGACGAATAAAGAATTAGCTAAAGTTCACGCAAAGAATAGAGCAAAATTAAATTCAGCTCTGACTCATCATAAACAACAGATGAACCTATCTATAAAAAGTGAAAATGAATTAATTGCTAACGTAAATATTCGAATGTATTTAATACTTTACGTAGCTTGGTTGGAAAATTCTCTTCAATATATTATCAATGTTTATCACAAACAAATCAACTCTTATTTGAGAAACGATATTTTATCAAAACGTTCTCAAATTGATATGTGGGAATTTCTGATAAAAGCCAAATTTAGAGAACACTATTTGCAAGGAAAACAAAAGGATTTCAATATTCTAAATCTTGGTCATTCCAATTACAATAGATATGACTATTTGATTAATACAATTTTACCGAGAGTTTCTTCCTTCATTGAAATTCGGAATAAATTGGCTCACGGACAATGGGCAGTTGCTTTAAATAATGAAGGAACAGATAAAGTGCAAGAGACGACAGCAAAAATCTGGACATTAAATAAAAAAGATACTTTATTAGCGAAAAACATTTTAGAGAAATTTGTCAAAATAATAGACTCATTAGTTGCTTCGAAAAGTGCTTTTGTGAAAAATTTTGACCAAAACGTTTATAAAATTGAACATTCGCTTTACCAGTTTGACACAAAATATGAATGGATAATTTCAGATATGAAAAGGAAATATAACGCTGTTTCGAGAGACATTGTGAAGAAATAACGTTGCACAACACCGTATATAATTTATTGCTAGTTCTAGCTTACTTACGAAAATCCTCGCGGATTTTCTATTCGGTTTGTATTTGCTAAATTAGGTACCTAAACCACGCAACAAACCATATACAAACACGTTAGCCTTCATTAAGACCAACCATTAACCAAATGATAAAATTCTTTAGAAAAATTCGCAAAAACCTACTATCCGAAAATAAATTTAGCAAATACATACTGTACGCTATAGGCGAGATTGTTCTTGTTATTATTGGTATTCTTATCGCGCTTCAAATAAATAATAAAAACGAACAGCGTAAATCCGAAAATAAGATTGTTTCTATTTTAAAAGAAGTACAACATGATTTAGGACTAGATATTCAAAAATCGGACGAACTAATTGCCTATTATAAAACAAAAGATTCAATCATCAACTTAATACAAACCGATAAACTAACCTATGATGATTATAAAAATGGTTATCAAAATGCTTTAAGATATGCTATCATGAATGCTTTTCATATGAAAATTCATGCAAATGGATATACTAACCTGATAGAAAACGTTGATAATGTTCCTAAAAAGCTAAAAGCAGTTATTGAGCCATTGAACGAGATCTATATTTATAACAAATACGAAATAGACAAGTTTGATAAGCGATTGGACTTGATTACAGACAGAGTGATAGACAAGTTAGCCAAAAGTAAAGATTGGTATTACAGATTAGATCAGCCTCAATTAGAAGATGAGATGATTGATTTTTTCCTAAATGACCCTTACTATAAAAATGATGTTGATCTATACCAAAATGCTGGCTGGACAAACTTGGCATATCATGTTACAATATTTAGAGAAAACGCAATTAATGCATACAAACAAATTAACGCACTTATTGAAAGTAATGAACCACTTCCCGATTTTATACCACATAATTTAGTTGATCTAACAACGGCACAATTAAATGAATATGTGGGTACTTTTAAAGTTGTAAAGTTTGAAGGGTACGATGGTCCAATTCCAGATTTAAATTATAAAATTCAGATACAAGACAAAGGCTTAATAGGTGTTATGAATGGAGATCTTGAAGATATGGATTATTTCTATTTTAAAACTGAAGATAAGATATTTGGTCAGACTGATATTTACCTTAAAGGAGAGTTTGTAAGAGATAGTTTGAATGAAATTACATCTTTGATTATTATGAAAAATGGAAGGGGAGCTCACTTAAATAAACTTGAAACTAATTAGAAGAAATTAATAACGAAAGGCTAACACCGTATATAAAAAATAGCGGTTTTGGTACTTAAATGAAAGATAAACAATAAAATAAAGGTAAGTTATAAACCGAAAAGTTAGGGCTTAAAAATCCGCTACTTTTCATATACAAGACCGTTGGCAAACATTTTGAAAAAAAACATATGCAAAGATTAAAAAAAATTACAATCGAAAATTTTCGCTCGATTGGAGAAGACCCAATTGAAATAGAGTTTCCGACTGAATATCCAACTGTTTTACTTGGGGAAAACAATGCTGGAAAAAGTAATATAATCCGAGCAATTGAACTAATGTTTGGCGAGTTTCATCCGAAATATAAAAAGTTAGATAACTACGACCATTTTAACAGAGATCTAACTAATAAAATTTCCATAGATGCAGAAGTTTCGGGTTTTGAATCAAGACTTGGACGAAATGGAGAGTTCTCTTGTTCAGGTTTTAAATACGATTGTGTCAAAGGTTCTGATAGTAATTTTGTAGCTATTCAAGCAGAAAATGGAGAACAAAATATTTATGTTTCAAATAATCTTCGTGAAGAACTTTTATGTGTCGTAGTAAATGCAGAGCAAAACCTAAACTACCAATTAAGTTATTCTTCAAAGTTCACCTTATTATCTAAAGTAACAAAGGCTTTTCACGACAAACTGATAGAAGATGAAGAAAGGGTTGATAGACTTAAAGAAATGTTTGAAAATATTAAAAGTACATTTTTAGAAGTTGAAGAGTTTGGATTATTTAACGAAAATATGTCAACAATTGCGGGACAAATGTTGTCAAATATGAGTCACGCATTACAATTTGACTTTACAGCTTATGACCCAAGTAATTATTTTAAAACTTTAAGAGTTCATCCTTCCGAAGATGGAGAGACTAGAGCTTACGAAGAACTTGGAACTGGACAACAACAAATACTTGCTTTATCATTTGCACACGCTTATGCCAAATCTTTTTTAGGTCAAGGGTTAATTTTTATACTTGATGAACCAGAAGCGCATTTGCATCCACTCGCTCAAAAATGGCTAGCTAAACAAATGTTCCAAATGGCACAAGACGGGTTGCAATTAATAATAACCACACACAGCCCTTATTTTATTAATCTTGAATTTATAAA
>CAJXHW010000306.1 GCA_913054565.1 uncultured Kordia sp.
ACATTCATTGTTAAAATCACTTTCAGATTTTGTGTCGCTAATTACAGCAGGAAGGTTATTGCCAATATTGGGTAAATAACTTTTTAAAGTGATGGCGTTTACGAGTCTGTTATGTTCTAAAACGGATATTTGTTCAGCAATATTTCGTAGTTGACGAATATTTCCATTCCAACGGTAGTTAAGTAAGACTTGGATTGCTTGCTCATCTAATTTAATTGTTGGCATTTTATACTTTAAAGCAAAATCGGCTGCAAATTTTCTGAATAGTAAATGAATATCTTCTTGACGTTCACGTAAAGGGGGTAGTAATATCTCAACGGTACTCAAACGGTAGTATAAATCTTCACGAAACTGTCCTTTTTTGATTGCGTCAAACATATTTACATTTGTTGCTGCAACAATACGGACGTTGGTTTTTTGAACTTTACTAGATCCTACTTTCATGAATTCGCCGTTTTCTATAACTCTCAGCAAACGTACTTGTGTAGTTAATGGTAACTCTCCAACTTCGTCTAAAAAAATAGTTCCTCCGTCAGCAACTTCAAAGTAACCATTTCTGGTTTGAGTAGCTCCTGTAAAAGCACCTTTTTCATGTCCAAACAATTCACTGTCAATAGTGCCTTCAGGAATAGCACCACAGTTTACTGCAATGAATTTCCCGTGCTTTCTGTGAGATAACGAGTGAATTATTTTAGGGATACTTTCTTTACCAACACCACTCTCTCCTGTGACCAACACAGAAATATCTGTAGGGGCAACACGAATGGCTTTTTCAAGTGCGCGGTTAAGTTTAGGGGTGTTACCTATAATTTCAAATCGTTGTTTTATTGCCTGAATTGACTCCATAAATTTTTTTAATTGTTGTCAGAATAACCTACTGCGTCACCTAAAAATGTAGCTGTAGTACAATCATTGATTTTTACATTTACAAAATCACCAATTTTGTAATTTTCTTTAGGAAATACAACCATACTTCCTTGTGAGTTTCTCCCTGCCCAATGTGCATCAGATTTTTTAGAAGTTGTTTCAATAAGTACTTCCTCGGTTTTTCCTAGGTGTAATTTTAAACGTTCATGACCTACAGCACGTTGTGTGTCTATAACTTCTTGTAAACGACGTTTTTTAACAGCTAACGGTACATCGTCTTCCATTTTTCGTCCGGCCATTGTTCCTGGTCGTTCAGAATATGAAAACATAAAGCCATGGTCATACTTTACATATTTGATTAGCTCAAGCGTGTCGTTGTGATCTTCTTCGGTTTCTGTTGGAAAACCAATAATCATATCTTGTGTTAATGATATTTCTGGAATGGTTTTATAGATATTGTCAACTAAAGCCATATACTCTTCACGCGTGTGTTGACGGTTCATTTCTTTTAAAATCCTATTACTACCACTTTGAACTGGTAAATGGATGTGTTTGCATATGTTTCTATGTTTTGCCATTGTATGAACAACATCCATACTCATGTCTTGCGGGTTTGACGTAGAAAAGCGAATTCGTAACTTTGGAAATTTTGTAGCAACAGTATTTAAAAGACTTGAAAAATCTACCGAAGTTGCTTTTTGAATTTCAGGAGCATTTTTAAAATCTTTTTTTAATCCACCACCATACCAAAGGTAACTGTCTACATTCTGTCCTAAAAGAGTAATTTCTTTAAACCCTTTTTCTGTCAAATCAGTAATTTCTTTAAAAATTGATTGTGGGTCTCTACTGCGTTCTCTACCACGTGTAAAAGGTACAACGCAAAAGGTACACATATTATCACAGCCTCTTGTAATAGATACAAATGCGGTAACGCCATTACTGTGCAGTCTTACGGGTGAAATATCACCATAAGTTTCTTCTTTTGATAAAATAACGTTTACAGCATTTTGTCCGCCTTCAACATCAGTTATTAAATTAGGAAGATCTTTGTAGGCGTCAGGTCCTACAACAAGGTCTACAATCTTTTCTTCTTCTAAAAACTTTTCTTTTAAACGTTCTGCCATACACCCTAAAACACCAACTTTCATTTTTGGATTATGATCTCTTTTTACTGCATTGTATTTTTCCAGACGTTTGCGTATTGTCTGCTCGGCCTTGTCTCTAATTGAGCAGGTATTAACTAACACCAAATCTGCTTCTTCTAAGTTTTTAGTGGTATCAAACCCATCGTTAGCTAAAATTGATGCAACAACTTCACTATCAGCAAAATTCATTTGACAGCCGTAACTTTCAATAAAAAGTTTGCGTGTATTTCCGTTTTTATTTTGAGTGATTAATTGCTCTCCTTGTTTGCTTTCGTCTATTATCTTCTCCATCTGGGTGTGTTTTCTCTCGGAATTAGATAGCAAAGATAATGCTAAAATAGAGTTCTGACAAAGTGGCAGAGTTTTTTTATTTATATTAGCAAAAACTAATTAACTAAAAAATGAACTATACAGAAATTGAACAAAAAATAAACGAGAATAAAAGTGTTGATTTTGGAGATATTTTCAATAAATCGTTTGAATTATTTAAAAAAACGTGGCAACAAGGGTTGTTGTATATGTTACTTTCAATAGGAATTGTTTTGTGTGTAATGGCATTGATTATGATTCCTTTATTTGTAACAGGTATTTTTGATCCGGCAGTATTTGAAAGCTTAGAAAGTGGTAACCCAGATTTTAAAGGCATTATTATGTTATATCTAGTTATGTTTCCTGCAATATTTGTTGCATCTACATTTTCAATGTTATTAAATGCAGCGTTTTATAGGATAGTAAAACAAATTGAAATAGAGGCTTTAGAAACTCCAGTTGCATCATTTGGAATGTTTTTTAAATCAGAATATATTACAAAAGCTTTTGTGTTGTCATTATTAACCATGGTTATAGCTATCGTGGCGGCATTAGCTTGTTATCTTCCACTGTTTTACGTAATGATTCCGCTAACCTATGTAGTTGTAATTTTTGCTTTTAACCCAGAAATGTCTGTGTCAGATATTATAAAGTTAAGTTTTAAATTAGGAACCAAAAAGTGGTTGGTGACATTTGGGCTTGTGATTGTGGCGTCAATTTTGGCAGAAGTAGTTGGGTTGCTTTTATGTGGTATTGGGGTTTTTGTAACCGCATCATTTGTGTATTTACCAACCTATTATATATATAAAGAAGTTGTTGGTTTTGATAAAAACACAGTT
>CAJXHW010000307.1 GCA_913054565.1 uncultured Kordia sp.
TTTTCAGTGGCGTATATACTGCTTTTATGTGTTTGTTATTAGTAGCATTATTTAAAAACCGAAAAGAGTGAGAAAGGCGCTATTATACATGTTAGTAATTATTACAGGTCTTCTGTTTGTAGGTAGACTTTTTTATTTGCAAATTTTTGATGATAGTTTTAAACATCAATCAGAAAACAATGCATATAAACGTGTTCGAATATACCCAGAACGAGGACATATTTATGATAGAAATAACAAATTATTAGTTGCAAATCAGCCCTCTTATGATTTAATGGTAATACCTAGAAATGTAAAACCATTTGACTCGTTAGTGCTATGTGACTTATTAGCGATAAGTAAAGATGATTTGGTGAAACGATTAGCTAAAGCACGTCATTATTCTCCGAGGTTACCTTCACCGGTTGTTGCGCAATTGTCTAAAATAGAGTATGCATCATTACAGGAAAAAATAAGAAAATTTAAAGGATTTTACATCCAAAAAAGATCCTCCCGTTACTATCAAACAGATATAGGAGCTAATGTGTTGGGCTATATTGCTGAGGTGACTCCGCAACAAGTTAAAGACAACCCGTATTATCAATCAGGCGATTTATATGGAAAATCTGGTGTAGAAAAATCTTATGAAAAACAGTTACGAGGGGTTAAAGGTGTAAAATATCTTCAAAAGGATAAGTTTAATAGAGATATAGGTTCTTATAAAAATGGTGTGTTAGATACGTTACCTGTAAACGGACATGATATTACAATTACCATTGATGCTGAATTGCAAAAGTATGGTGAGCAACTTATGGTTAATAAACGAGGTGGTATAATAGCTATTGAACCAACAACTGGAGAAATTCTATCATTAGTATCTGCGCCTAGTTACAATCCTGCGTTATTAGTTGGAAGACAGCGTTCAAAAAATTTCACAAAATTATATTTAGACTCTGTTGCAAAACCATTATTTGACAGAAGCTTACAAGGGCAATATGCTCCAGGGTCACCTTTTAAGCTGATGAATGCATTAATTGGATTAGAGGAGGGTGTTATTGATGAAAATACGCGAGTAACTTGTAGGCATGGTTTACATTATGGTGCCAGAAAACCATTTGGTTGCCATTGTCCTTTTGGAGCGAGTAATGATTTAAATAAAGCAATTTTTGCCTCATGTAATGCTTATTTTGGAAAAACATATTTAAATATTTTAAATAAATACCCGAATGCTAGTATTGGAGTGCAGAAATGGAGTGAGCATGTTAAAAGTTTTGGCTTAGGAAACTATTTAAATAACGATTTGTCTGTCGGTAATAAAGGCCGTATACCAGATAGCTCTTTTTATAAAAGAGTATATAGAAAGCTGTATAGTACGTTTATTATTTCAAACTCAATTGGTCAAGGAGAAGTTGAAACAACACCAATACAGTTAGCTAACATGACAGCGGCAATAGCAAATAGAGGATATTACTACACACCACATATTGTAAAAGATATCAAAGGAGAATCTTTAGATGAAAAATATACAACTAAACATGTTACAACAATTAGCCCTCAAAATTTTGACCCTGTAATTCAAGGAATGTATGATGTGTATGAAAAAAATGGAGGGACAGGATATTATTCAAGGATTAAGGGTATAGAAATCTGTGGTAAAACAGGAACCTCAGAAGTATATTCAAAAATAAATGGTGTAAGAACACAATTAGACGATCATTCAATTTTCGTAGCTTTTGCTCCTAAGGATGACCCAAAAATTGCTATTGCAGTTTTTGTAGAGCATGGGTTTTGGGGGAGTAGGTGGGCTGCTCCAATGGCAAGTTTAATGATTGAAAAATATTTAAGAGGTACCATTTCTAGAAAAGATTTAGAAATTAAAATGTTAAACGGAAGCTTACAAGACGTGTACGATAGTTATATTAGTGGAGAACCTTTTAATATAAACCGTAAACGATAAATGCGTAATAAAGGAAACATATTAGTCCGCATAGATTGGTTAATGGTAGTGCTCTATTTTGTATTAGTATTAATTGGATGGATGAGTATTTATTCGGCATCATACGTAGAAGACTCTACTTTAGATATGCTGTCTCAACCTCATGGGAGACAGCAGGTTTTTATTGTATTAAGTATATTTTTAATTATTTTAATACTCTCAATAGAGGCTAAGTTTTACGAGCGTTTTTCAAGTGTTATATACCTTGTATCCTTGTTGTCATTAATTGGGTTATTCGTTTTTGGAAAAACAATTTCTGGAGCTACATCATGGTATTCATTTGGAGGGTTTAGTATTCAGCCTAGTGAATTTGCAAAGTTTGCCACAGCCTTAGCTTTAGCTAAATTTTTAAGTGATACACAGACTAATATTAGTGTAGTTAATCATTTGGTAAAAATATTTATAATTATTTTTTTACCAGCACTAATAATTATTCCACAACCAGATCCGGGTAGCGCTTTGGTGTATGCTGCTTTTTTCTTTGTGTTGTATAGAGAAGGGCTATCCCCTATATATTTGTTGTTAGGGTTTTCTGGTGCCGCATTATTTGTACTCACTTTGGTGCTAGATCCTTTAATAATATCCTTAATATGTACTGTTCTAACGGTATTGTTGTTTTATAAAAACAGAAAAAGAAAGCCAAAAAAGCTGTTGTATGTGGCAGTGCTAATGGCTTGTATAGGCTTATCATTTTCAGTAAATTATATTTTTGAAAATGTATTTGAACAACGACATAGGGACCGTTTCAATATTGTTTTAGGTAAAGAAGTTGATACAAAAGGAATTGGTTACAATACTGCACAATCAGAAATTGCAATTGGTAATGGCGGTTGGACAGGTAAAGGTTGGTTACAGGGTACTCAAACTAAAGGTGGATTTGTGCCTGAACAGCATACAGATTATATATTTAGTACCGTAGGAGAGGAATGGGGGTTTATTGGAAGTAGCTTTGTAATATTTCTTTTTGTGGCATTAATTTTAAGGATTTTACATAGGGCAGAGCTTCAAAAATCAAAGTTTACTAGGGTTTATGGCTATTCTGTAGCTGCAATAATATTTATTCATTTTTTAATAAATGTAGCAATGGTAATGGGGGTTTTTCCAACAGTAGGTATTCCTTTGCCATTTTTTAGTTATGGAGGCTCTGGGTTATGGGGATTTACTATTTTACTATTTATATTT
>CAJXHW010000308.1 GCA_913054565.1 uncultured Kordia sp.
AAATTAGAGAAGAATACTCAGAAGTTTGTTTTGCTTTTAAATTTGAACGTAATCCAATATAAAAAGCTTTAATAAAATTTTTGTGTCCTGTTTTATAACTTTCACTTAAAAGAGATACATAAAATGAATCGAACTTCATTGGTAGAGTTTTTATAACACCTATATTATATTTTGAAAACAGTAATTTTATAGAGTTTTGAGAAAAATGCCATAAATGTCTAGGTACATCATAAGCAGCCCAAAATTCTCTATAATAAACAGCATCAAAACTTTTATGATTTGGTACTGCAATAATTAATTTTCCATTTGGCTTTAATAATTTTTTAAATAGAATGACATGCTCTTCTAAATTTGGCAAATGTTCTAACACATGCCACAAAGTAATAACATCAAAACTATGATCTGGTAACTTATTCAATTCTGAAATATCAAAAACAGAATTATTAGTTTTTGAATTTGCAATTGTTCTTGCATTTTCATTTGGTTCAATTCCGGTAATCTTCCAACCATTATCTTGAGCAGCTTTTAACACATCACCAGTACCACAACCAATATCTAAAAAATTACCTTTATTAGTTAATGAATTAATTAATGTTATTTTATTTTTTATTGCATAATTACGAACAAGGTGATAGACTCTTTCAAACAGATTTCTTCTGGTATCAGTATGTGAAATATAATCTTCAGTTTCATAATACTTTGATAATTGAGAAGGAGCAGGTAGAGGAAAAGTCTCCAACATATCAAATTCAGAATTGTAATGCAACTCAAAATATTCTTTTGAAACAGAATGGTCTTGTACAGTAATAGTTTTCAATTTATTTTTTTTATATTTTTTTTAGGTAATTCTAGGTTTAATAGAAGTTTAGAGTTCCACGTGGAACTCTAAACTTCTATCGTCCTAAAAACACTAGCAACACAGAAATATCGGAAGGGGAAACTCCTGAAATTCGAGACGCTTGACTAATTGTTCTTGGTTGTATTTTTTCTAATTTTAAACGCGCTTCAGTAGATAAAGATTTTAATTTAGTATAATCAAAATTTTCAGGAATTTTAACATATTCTAAACGGTGCAATTTATCTGCGCTTACTTTTTCTTTAGCAATATATCCCGCATATTTAACTTGAATTTCTGTTTGTTCTAAAACTTCATCATCTAAATTATGTTCCGTAATGTAATCTTCAACTTTAGTAATTTGACGCATATCATCTAACACAACATTTGGTCGTGCTAACAACTTAAACATTTTATCTTGCTGCTTAACAGTAGCCGATTTTTTAGATTCTAAAATAGGGTTAACCTCTTCTGGTTTTACACTTGTATTTTTAAAGAACTCAATAAAATTATCAGATTTAGATTGTTTTTCTTCCATGCGCTTCAAACGTTTTTCAGAAGCAATACCTAAGTCATATCCTTTAGGTGTTAATCTAAAATCGGCATTATCTTGACGTAACAAAGTTCTATACTCTGCTCGAGAGGTAAACATTCTATAAGGTTCTTCGGTTCCTTTTGTAATTAAATCATCAATTAAAACACCTATATAAGCTTCATCTCTATTTAGAATAAACGCGTCTTTTTCTTTAACTTTTAAAGCTGCATTTATACCAGCCATCATGCCTTGAGAAGCAGCTTCTTCATAACCAGTTGTTCCATTTATCTGTCCAGCAAAATACAAGCCATCTACTAATTTAGTTTCTAAAGTATGTTTCAATTGGGTAGGAGGGAAGAAGTCATATTCAATAGCATAACCAGGCCTAAAAAACTTGACGTTTTCAAATCCAACTACAGAACGTAATGCTTTAAATTGAACATCCTCTGGTAATGAAGTTGAAAAACCATTAATATAATATTCGCAAGTATTCCATCCTTCAGGCTCCACAAATAACTGATGACTATCTTTATCGGCAAAGCGATTAATCTTATCTTCAATAGATGGGCAATAACGTGGTCCTAAACTTTTAATTCGACCGTTAAACATTGGAGAGCGATCAAAACCTTCACGTAATAAATCATGCACTAAAGCACTTGTATGAGACATATGACAAGAACGTTGTTTAGTCAAGGGTTTAGTCACATCAGAATAAGAAAACTTTTCAGGATTATTATCACCAGGTTGAATAATCATTTTGGAAAAATCTAAGCTTCTTCCATCCACACGAGGAGGAGTTCCAGTTTTCATTCTACCAGATTCAAAACCCAATTGTATTAATTCTTCAGTAATTCCAGTTGACGCAGATTCACCGGCACGACCACCACCAAATTGTTTATCACCAATGTGAATTAATCCATTTAAAAAAGTACCGTTTGTTAATACAACAGATTTTCCTTTGATAACTAAACCAAGAGATGTTTTTACACCAACTACTTTATGATTTTCAACAACCAATCCTCTTACCATTTCTTGATAAAAGTCTAAGTTAGCAGTACCTTCTAACATCAAGCGCCATTCTTCTGCAAAACGCATACGGTCAGATTGTGCACGAGGACTCCACATAGCAGGACCTTTACTTTTGTTCAGCATTTTAAATTGAATAGCAGTTTTATCTGTTACTATACCAGAATAACCACCAAGCGCATCTATCTCTCTTACAATTTGTCCTTTAGCTATACCACCCATAGCTGGATTACAAGACATTTGTGCAATATTTTGCAAACTCATAGTAATTAATAAAGTACTACAACCACTATTAGCAGCAGCAGCAGCAGCTTCTGAACCAGCATGTCCAGCACCAACAATTATAACATCATATTCTTTATCAAACATTTTCTAAATAATAGTGTTCCACATGGAACATTTTTTTATATGATTAATGTTCCATGTGGAACATTTCTATTTTCTCATTTTCTTTTAGTCGCATCAAAGCAGCTTCACTATCAGATTTATCTTTATAACCGCATAAATGCAAGATACCATGAATAACTACACGCTTTAATTCTTCATCAAAAGGAATATTAAAATCTTTTGCATTATCTAAAATCCTTTCAATAGAAATGACAATATCTGAATGAATCATTGAACCTATGGAATTATCAAAAGTAATAATATCAGTCAAAGTATCATGATCTAAATACTCTACATTAATTTTATGTAGATAGTCATCATCACAGAAAATATAATTAATTTCACCTAATACATAAGACTCTGATGTA
>CAJXHW010000309.1 GCA_913054565.1 uncultured Kordia sp.
GTTTTCATACAAGTCGCCTGTCATATAGCTCGTGGTGGCACATTAGAAATTGTTGGCAAACCGTTTACAGAACTAAATGACCTAAGAGAGTTTGCGCCAAGAATTGTAGAGGACCGTAAAAAGATTATTGGCAGTGTGATCTATATTGACAACTATGGTAACGTTATTACCAATATTCGTAAAAATCTATTTGACGCCTATCGAAAAGATCGTAATTATACGCTTATTGCACGTAATCATAAGCTAGACAATATTCACAAAGCATATAATGACTTTATAGATTATAACTTAGAAAAAAACCAACGTAAAAGTGCAGGTGACCTTTTGGCTATATTTAATTCATCAGACTATATTGAATTGGCAATCTACAAAAGTAATCTTACCACAGTTGGTGGTGCCTCTACCCTATTAGGGCTAGATTACCGAGATACCATTATGGTAGATTTCGAATAGGGAAAGCAAATTCAATTTCTTGAAAATTTAAGCGTATTTTTAAATGATATGAAATCAGCAAAAGTTAATAACTAATGGTCAAATACAAATATTAAAAGCTTAAGTTAGTAATACCTAGTGTTATACACTACCTTGACCGACAACAAACTGTTAATAAGTTTGTTTCCTTAAAAAGGGCAATTAAAATATCTTTGTTGGTAACGAAAACTGCCAACAATAAGGAGTTTAAACCTATTTCTCTTGTGAATTCAAGATTAATATCAATAAAATTTAAAGAATGAAATTTATAGTTTCAAGTTCATACTTATTGAAACAACTTCAAATTCTTGGAGGAGTTATTAATAGCAATAACACATTACCTATTTTAGATAACTTTTTGTTTGAATTAAAGCAATCTACTTTAATCGTTTCTGCAAGTGATTTAGAAACAACAATGTCATCTACTTTAGAAGTAGAATCTGAATCTAATGGTAGCGTTGCCATACCAGCACGGTTATTATTAGACACCTTAAAAACATTTCCTGAACAACCTTTAACGTTTATTATTGAAGAAAATAACACTGTTGAAATTAGTTCTAATCATGGTAAATATGCCTTAGCTTACGCAAATGGTGAAGAGTTTCCTAAGTCAGTGTCTTTAGAAAACCCTAGTAAAACATTATTTACAGGAGACATATTAGCTACAGCTATTAGCAAAACAATTTTTGCTGCAGGAAATGATGATTTACGACCTGTAATGAGCGGTGTGTTTTTTCAGTTTTCTACAGAAAGCTTAACATTTGTAGCTACAGATGCTCATAAATTAGTAAAGTACCAACGTACAGATGTTACTGCTTCAGAAACAGCAGAATTCATAATGCCTAAAAAACCTTTAAATTTATTAAAAGGAATTTTAGCTGGAAGTGACAGTGATGTTACAATGGAATACAATGAATCAAATGCGAGATTTACGTTTGATAATATTGATTTAGTTTGCCGTTTAATTGACGGTAAATACCCTAATTACGAAGCGGTAATTCCTAAAGAAAATCCAAACCAATTAACTATCGCAAGAAATCAGTTTTTAAACTCTGTAAAGCGTGTGTCTATTTTTTCAAACAAAACAACACACCAGATTCGTTTAAAAATTGCTGGCGCAGAATTGAACATTTCTGCAGAAGACATTGATTATTCAAACAAAGCAGAAGAGCGTTTAACTTGTGATTATCAAGGAGATGATTTACAAATAGGGTTCAACTCACGTTTTTTAACTGAGATGCTAAACAACTTAACATCTGACGATGTGTCTTTAGAAATGTCATTACCAAACAGAGCAGGAATATTAACACCTATTGATGGTTTAGATGAAGGCGAGCAGATTACCATGCTTGTAATGCCTGTAATGTTAAACAACTAATACCAATAACCAACCAAAACTAAAAAGAGGACTTACATAATGTAAGTCCTCTTTTTAATTATAAGTAATTCTGATTTATTTTACTCAAAATCTTGCTCAACATCTTCTATCAGATGAATCCCATCTGCTTCAATGGTGATGACTTTATCTTTATACAATGAGCCTATTGCTTTTTTAAAGGTCTTTTTACTCATCTGTACTAATTGCTTGATAATTTCTGGGTTAGATTTATCTGTCAAGCCTAAAAAGCCATCATTCTTTTTTAATTCATTTAAAATAAATTGTGCATTAGGTTCAATATTTCTATATCCTATTTGCTGAAAAGATACATCTATTTTATTACCTGGGCGTATTTTTTTAATATACCCAGTCATCACATCACCTACTCTAACATCCTTATAAACTTGATCTTCATAAACCAATCCTTTGTGTAATTGATTAATGATAACATTAATTCCAATATCTGTCATGTGAGATACAATAATATCAACCTCGTCAAACTCTTTAACAGTTAACTGTTCATTTGATAAGTACTTATTAATTTTACTGGTCCCTACTAATCTGTCAGTTTTATCATCTAAAAACATGTACACCAAATAGCTTTTACCTGCCTGCATTGGTCGTGCTTGTTCATTAAATGGTACAAATAAATCTTTTTCTATTCCTAAATCTAAAAATGCCCCGTATCGTGTAACTTGATTAACGCGCAACCATCCAAATTCACCTAACTGAATGTAAGGCATTTCTGTTGTAGCTATTAAACGTTCTTCATTATCTAAATAAATAAATACATCAAGCAACTCTCCTATTTCAAATGATTCTGGGATATATTTTCCAGGCAACAATACATCATTACCCTCTTCATCCAATAAGAATAATCCTGGTGGTGTATCTCTATCAATTTCTAGTCTGTTAACTCTTCCTAATTCCATAATCCTAATTTACTAAGTGCAAAAGTAAGTCTTTTTGAGTTTTAGAGGTCTATTAGTTTCTTTTAAATTGCGAACAAAAAAAAGCGCTCATATTAGGAGCGCTTTTAAAATATAATTTTTATTTACTTATTGTAAACAGATTCTTTTTTAAAATGTTCTGCTAGTAAATAGTATACTACTGCTCTATACTTGTTTCTGTTTGAGCGACCGTACTTTTCCATTACGGCATCAATTCCTTTGTCTAAATCAGCACCATTACTTAATCCTAATTTTTTAATTAAGAAGTTATTTTTTACTGTTGCCAATTCTTTTTCATCTGTACCAGATACTGTTGAAGCATCTTTATTATAAATAGAAGGACCACAACCT
>CAJXHW010000310.1 GCA_913054565.1 uncultured Kordia sp.
ACATATATTTATACAACTTTACCATTATGGAATTAATCCTCGTAGATAAATTTTTATTACTTGCATTAGACGACGATAAAGGCACGTTTGCATCTGAACCATTTGCCATGACATATGGTTTGGCTGGGGCTATACTTTTAGAGTTGTCACTTAAAGAGTGTATTTCAATTGTGGACAAAAAGGTGATAATAAACAACCAGAAACGAACTAGCGATGTTTTTTTAGGAACATATTTAGAATTAATGGCAAAAACTAAGAAAACTAGAAAATTAATACATTGGGTTCAAACTTTTGGAAAAAAAGAACGGGCCATAAAAAAAGAAATCCTGAATAAATTGATAGTGAAAGGAATCCTAACAAAGCGCGAAGAGAAAATTCTTTGGGTGTTTAATAATGATAAGTATCTAACGGTCAATTCAAAGCCTGAAAATACTTTACGCCGAAGACTGTATGATATTGTAGAGTTTGGTAAAATTCCTGAAATTGATGAGCTTATGCTGATTAGTTTAATAGATACATGTAAACTCAATCGTATAGTTTATGGAAAAGAACGTGCTAAAAAATGTAAAGACAGCATAAAAGTCATCATTGAAAATTCTAAAAACCACAAAGTAATCAGCGCTACAATTAAAGAAGTTCATGATACTATTTTAGCAATGATTGTTGTAATGTTCACCGCATCAACCACAGCGGTAATTACAAGTAGTTAAGAGTTATAGAGATTGCTAATGTTACTTTTATAAGTCTGACCAATAGGGATTTTATGGGAATCGATTGAAATTCTATTACCCTCAATTTGTTTTATTTTATCAATTGCCACAATAAACGATTTGTGAACTCTCAGAAAATTGTCGCATGGAATTAATCCCTCAAAAGATGATATTTTTTCATGACTCACTATCATTTCATCTTTTAAAAAAACCTTAGAATAATTACCATAGGCTTCTATATACAAGATATCATCTAAATGAATCTGGTGGTATTTTTTATCTCCTTTTAAGAATAATCTAGATTTTTGCTGAGCACCATCTGAAACAATAGGTATTGCTGAGTTTTTAGGCACCTCACTAATGGCTTTATTAATAGCCTTTACCAAACGATCAAAACTGAAAGGTTTTAAAATATAATCTGAAACATTTAACTCATAGCCTTCTAAAGCATGTTCTTTATAAGCGGTGGTTACGATTATTTTTGGTGGGTTGGTAAGTGTTCTTAAAAAATCAAACCCTGTTAGTTTTGGCATATTAATATCCAAAAACATAAAGTCTACCGTGTTATTATTTAGATATTGCATTGCTTCCATGGCATTATAACAATGTTTTTCTAAACTTAAATGCGGCAATAATTCACAAAATGATTCAATAACATCATGTGCCAAAGGTTCATCATCAACAATAATGTACTTAATCATTTTAGTTCAATTTTTAAGTCAACAATATAGGCAGTATTTTCTTTAGAATTTACAAACTCATATTTATTTGGATACATTAAATCCAGTCTTCTCTTTAAATTTTCCAGCCCAATTCCAGCTATTGCATTTGGTTCTGTATCTTCTAAATTATTCTTTATGGTAAATTGAATTTCCTCAGTATTTCCTTTTAAATCTAAATGAATGAACCCGTTTTCATGATTATTCTCTAGTCCATGCTTAAAAGCATTTTCTAATAAGATAATGAAGAGCAAAGGTGCTACTTCAACATTAGCATCTATCTCGTTCGTAAACTGAATATCCACTTTATTTTTATACCTAATTTTATGTAATTCTATGTAATTTGAGAGATATTCTAATTCATCTTTAACAGGCACTCGATCTTTCTTTCCCTCATAAATGGTATAGCGCATCATTTCAGATAGTTTCAAAATTACCTCTGGCGCTTTTTCTGATTGTTTAATAGTGAGCGCATATAGGTTGTTTAATGTATTGAAAAAGAAATGTGGATTTATCTGCGCTTGCAACGTAGACAATTCTGCATTGGCCTTTTCTGCTTTTAGTGTCTGAAACCATTTCCATTGTTCATATACCCACATTACAAAAAATATTGGTATAGGTAAAAAGAAAAGTACAAAGGGAAAATCTTCTTTAATAAGTAAATACGCTTCTAAATTTCCAGAAAACAACCTAAGATAGACAAAGTAAAGAAATAAGGGCCCATAGAAAAACACAACTAATTTCCAATATTTTTTGAGAAAGGTTGGCACCAACAAATAAACAAGACCGAGCCAGAACGACATCAATAAAACGAAGGTTATCGGATTGTCTGGCATATCCATATTTGAGTCTATAATCAATGTGGATATGAACAATAGTATTAAGCCTAAAACACGAAAGGAAGTTTTCTTCTTTCGTTTTAAATACTCAAAATAATGTATAGGTAGCGCAATTACCAATCCCCAAAATATACTGTAAATAACGATCTCATAGCTTCTATCCTCTGGAAGAATAATAAAACCGATAAAATCTAAAAAGAAGAATAGTGGAACCACTATTATAAAGCCAAATAAAAAGGCCTTGTATTTCTTTAAAAACTGAATCATAGTTCAAAAGTAATTATGTTATTGAGTCTACACAACAAATTGGATACACACTGTGAAAATTGATATGAACCGGATCTTTTTTTGGATGAACTCAATTGAAAGTGAATTTTAGACAGTGTAACGTCATTCTCACCCTCTTTATCATAATTAGTTTAATTGGCTAAACAATGCCCATATGTTTGCCTCAAATTAACATTAAAACTAAAGTTATGAATACAACAAACGTAATATCAATTAGAATTAAACTGAGAGAATCGAACCTTAATAGATGGAATGCTAAAAGACGTTTCAGATAAAATTAAGTTAGAACTAAACCAAATAAATAAACTAGCATGAATACATTAACAATAAATAATCTTAGTAAAACGTATCCGAATGGCGTTAAGGCATTAAATGGAATTAATTTAGAAATAACCAATGGAATGTTTGGTTTACTTGGTGCAAATGGCGCTGGAAAGTCCTCTTTAATGAGAACCATTGCATCCTTGCAAGAACCAACTTCTGGGAGTATTTCTTTTAATACCACTGATATTGTAAAAGAACCAAATGAAATTAGAAAGCACCTAGGATATTTTCCTCAGGAGTTTGGGGTATATCC
>CAJXHW010000311.1 GCA_913054565.1 uncultured Kordia sp.
CGAAATTCATAGAATAAACAATTATGAATTTAAAAAGGACTATTTAGATAATGCTAGAGATTGGCTTATAATAGGGGTTTGGACTGGTTTTAGAGTTTCTGACTTATTAACTTTAAACAAGTTGAATATTGATGGAGAATTTATTCAAAATGATACTTTAAAAACGGACTTTCCAGTTTATGTTCCAATGCACAATCATGTTAAGCAGATATTGGCTAAAAGGCAAGGGAATTTTCCAAGAAAAATTTCAGACCCAAAGTTTAATGATTACATAAAAGAAGTTTGTAAGGATGTTGGTATAACTAATAAAATAAAAGGAGCAAAAATATCTCCAATAGAAATTGATAAAAATGGAAAAAAGGAAATTATTCATCGTAAAGTTAATGGTGTCTATAATAAGTACGAGTTAATTTCAAGTCATGTCTGTCGTAGAAGTTTTGCGACTAATCATTACGGTAAACTAGATACACTTACTATAATGAAAATTACTGGTCATAAGACAGAATCTCAATTTTTGAAGTATATTAAAATTACTCCTAAAGAATATGCAGTGAAATTAAAAAAGTATTGGGAGAAAATAGATGTAAACGAATTTGTAAACAGTTAGTTGTATATAATGGAAGAAAATAAATCGCAAGACAACTTTAGCAAACTATTTAAAAAGCATAATGATTCAAATTATGTAAGACATTTGTATGCTAATCGTAGAGATAATATTGATAAAGATTTAGTAACACATCCCTTTGTTTTTATCAAAAACCATTTCGTTGAAAGTATTAACTGTGATGAATTAAATTCATTTGACTCCTTATTATACTTTAAGAAAGAAATTGATTCTAAATTTAATAATGCTTATAATTGTTTTGAACTAGAGTTCAGTCTGCTTACCACGGGTAAAAGCACCTATTTAAACAAGGTTATAAATTACTTATTTGAATGTATTCAAGCAATACCAAACAACCAATACAAGCAAATTGAATACCATAATTCAATTGTTATATATGCAATCATGGAAATTTTGAAAAAGATTTCTACTTCTCATATTCATCTTCATATCAATAGAACTAATCGTAAAAGACTAACTAAATGGTATCACGTTGAAGAGCCTATTCTTTCATTTGAATCTGTAATGATACCAAGTGACAAAAGGTTTCAAACATTGTATTATAAATATATGCCGTCTTTTATTAACCAAAACCATTCTGATTGGTACACTTTTAAAACTTTATTTTTAGGAAAACCTTTAGAGAAAAAAATTGACTGGAAAGATGGTAAAGCCTCGCTATATTATTTCATTAAGCTACTTATTAGCTCTAAAGTAATTACAAACCCCAAAAACAAGCATTGGCAAATCACAGCTGAATTCTTCCTTGTTAAAAACGAAACTATCGCTGCTAGTGACATGCTTAATCAAAAACCAACTGCCGACAAAAGAAAAAGAGCAAAGCTTGAAAAATTTGTCGATTTGCTAAATTGGTAAACTCCTAGTTTTAAACTATAAGTTGTTTTTGTTTAATATCTTCTAACAAACTTACTTAATAGCAATACTTTAACTTTTTGAATACAACCAAATACTCTTAGGTATAACTAAAAGTATTATTAAAACATGTGTATAAACCTATCTTTGTCAGAGTATTAACGACAAAAATTTGACGCATGGAAAAAATAATCTTATCAACTTTAAGTATTGAAGAGCTAACAGAAAAGCTCACTCAGAAAATCTTCACTTTAATAAATAGTAAATCCCAATCTAATTCTATTTCCGAAAAGAGAGAGGAGAAAAAAATCCTAACTAGAGAAGAGACAGCTAAACTATGTAATGTTAAATCTCTAACTACACTTTGGAATTGGGAGCAAGATGGTAGGTTAGTCCCAGCAATGAGAGCTGGTAAAAAGCCTCTATACCTTAGAGAAGATGTAATGAGCTTTCTAAGTAATAAGGGAGGGGGCTCTCATGTTTAATTATTATAAAAGTATAACGAAGTCTAGCACTGTTTTAGGCTCAGTAGAACTAGACCAATTCCTTTATACCATAAAGAATGGTGACGAGCATTTAGAGCAAATTAAAAGAGCTAGAGCTATTTACAAATTAGATAAGGAGGCTTATAAGTTTTTAAAAAGAAATAAGTTACCGTGTTATACATTAAATTTTAGATTTAATAAAACAAGGAAGAACACTAATATAGTTGATAGTACTGGTTTCATTTATTTAGATATAGATGGTAATACTAATATTAATTTAACCAATCCACTAGTATTTGCATCTTGGCTTTCACTTTCTGGTAATGGCAGAGGGGTTTTAGTTAAAGTTGATAATATAGATAGTGGCAATTTCAAAATTCAATATAGTCAAATAGCTAATGCTTTAAATATTGATGCTGATGATGGTGCTAGAAAAGCAACTCAACCTAACGTATTGTCTTATGACCCGAATCTATATGTCAATTACGATTCTGAGAAATGGCTAGTTGAATATAAAGAATCTAATGAAACAGAAAAAGCCCAGCACAGTACCAATACTAAAACAACAAACACTATAGCAACTGTAGTGGGCTCTTATGAATCTCCATTAAGATTTGATAATTTAAGAGAACTAATTGAAAATGTTGAGTTTAATGGAGATGTAATACATGATTTCAGAACTAAGGTACAGTATTCTAGAGCAATGATTCCTTTTAATGGAATTCCAGAAGGCAAGCGTAATACCACTTTAATTGCTATAGCATATCAAATTAGAGCTCTTAATAAAAGCATCACTCATGAGACCCTATTTAGGCTTATGCGAAGTATTAATACAGACCATTGTATCAGACCTATTTCATTAACTGAGCTTAATTCAATTGTAAGCTATGCAATTAAACAAGAAGCTTCAGAACCTATAAAGAATGCTGAAAGGCGATTTGTGTTCAATTCTGATTATGAATTGACAGCTAAAGAGAAACGACAATCGGTCATGAAAATCATTAATCAAGATAGGGTTAAGCAGAGTAAACTCAAAATAGAAAATGCAATTGAGCAATGGGATTTTATTAGTGATGGCTCTATTACTCAGAAAGGTCTAGCAAGCAAAGCTAAGATGAACATAAAAACGATAAAGAAGTATTATCCACT
>CAJXHW010000312.1 GCA_913054565.1 uncultured Kordia sp.
ATAATTGAGTGGCTTTTTATTATTATAGTATTACATGTTCAGTACTATGCGTACATACTTTCACGTAACTCCTTTATTTTAGAATCATTCATATATTCATCAAAAGTTGTGTATTTATCAATCACTCCTTTTGGAGTTATTTCAATAATTCTATTAGCAACTGTCTGACTAAACTCATGATCATGTGTACTAAACAATATAGTCCCTTTAAAATTCTTTAACGAATTGTTTAGCGCTGTAATACTCTCTAAGTCTAAGTGATTTGTAGGCTCGTCAAGTAATAGAACATTAGCTCTAGTCATCATCATTCTACTCAACATACATCTTACTTTCTCCCCTCCAGATAATACACGACTTGTTTTTAAGGCTTCATCACCACTAAAAATCATTTTCCCAAGAAAACCACGTATATTAACTTCTTCTCGCTCTTCTTCTGTAGTGGCCCATTGACGTAACCAATCTACCAATGATAAATCATTTTCAAAATATGATGAATTATCTGATGGTAAATATGATTGTGACGTTGTTACACCCCATTTATAATCACCAGAATCTGCTTTTATTTTATCGTTTAAAATTTGATATAATGCAGTAGTTGCTTTAGAGTTTCTAGATATAATAGCAACCTTATCTCCTCTATTAAGGTTAATATTGACATTAGTAAACAAAATTCCCTCATCATTAGATGCTGATAAGTTTTCTACATTAAGTATTTGATCTCCTGCCTCTCTATCTCTATCAAAAATAATAGCTGGGTAACGTCTGCTAGAAGGTTTAATATCTTCAACCTTTAGTTTTTCCAACATCTTCTTTCTAGATGTTGTTTGTTTTGCTTTTGAAGCATTTGCGCTAAATCGAGCAATAAAGTCTTGTAATTCTTTTGCTTTCTCTTCAGATTTTTTATTCTGTTGTGAACGCTGTCTTGCAGCTAGTTGACTTGACTCATACCAGAAAGTGTAATTCCCTGAGAAATGTGTAATTTTATTAAAATCAATATCTGAAATATGTGTACAAACTGCATCTAAAAAGTGACGGTCATGTGACACAACGATAACTGTATTTTCAAAATTGGCTAAAAAGTTTTCTAACCAATTAATTGTTTCATAATCCAAGTCATTGGTAGGTTCATCCATTACCAATACATCTGGGTTACCAAATAAGGCTTTAGATAATAGCACTCTTACCTTTTGTTTTCCGTCAAGATCAGACATTAAAGTGTAATGCAAATCTTCAGTTATCCCTAAATTAGAAAGCATTGATGCTGCATCAGAATCTGCATTCCACCCATTCATTTCTTCAAACTGCACTTGTAGCTCCCCTATTCTATCAGCATTTTCATCTGAATAATCTTCATATAACTTATCTAATTCTTTTTTAATGGTATATAACTCAGAGTTTCCCATTAAAACAGTTTCCAATACTGTAAATTCATCAAAAGCGTAATGATCTTGAGATAAAACAGACATTCTTTTACCTGAATCTAAACTAACATGGCCAGATGTTGGCTCTTGATCTCCAGCTATAATTTTTAAAAATGTAGATTTTCCTGCACCATTCGCGCCGATAATTCCGTAACAATTACCCTGTGTAAATGCTGTATTAACTTCGTCAAATAAGACTCTTTTACCAAATTGAACTGATAAGTTTGAAACTGATAACATGTATTTTGATTTATTTTTTGCAAAAGTAGGAAATTCAATGGTAATTCCTAATCCTTTGTAATCATAAAAAAAGTGTTATTTAACAAGCAATTAACAGCCTTTTACCAATGTAAAAATTACATTTGTTAATATATATTAGATGAAATTGATTTTATGCGCAAACTTTTACCTTTATCTTACTTACTTGTTTTAATTACACTGTTTAGCTGTAACAAGAGTAACACTATAGAAGATGCTACTTATTTTGGAGGGGAAATTATTAACCCTAAGAATGATTTTGTGCTTATATATAAAGATAAAATACTTATTGATTCAGTTATTTTAGATCAAAACAATCGGTTTTTATATAAATTTAAAAATTTCACTCCTGGGTTATATCACTTTAACCATGAAGAATATCAATATGTTTTTATTGAGCCCAAAGACAGTATTTTATTTAGGCTAAACACCATTGATTTTGATGAATCCTTAACCTTTTCGGGTAAAGGCGCCGATAAAAACAATTTTATCATTAATACTTTTTTAGCGAATGAAAACCACGAGCTTAAAACACGAAAATTATATCAATTACCCGCTAAAAAGTTTTCTGATAGAGAATTACAACAACGTTTAAATACGTTGCGTATGTATGAGGAACGCTATGAGTTTTCTGAAGAATTTAAAGAAGTAGCCAATGCTCACATTAAATACCATTACTACAAAATAAAAGAACAATACCCAAGGTATAATAAATTACAAGCAGACTCAATTATTGTAAGTGAATTTTACGCTTATAGAAAAGATATCAACTACAATACCGGCAACCTTGGTGTGTTTTATCCTTTTTATGAATACATGTATGCTTTAATTGATAATATAAGTAGTCAAAAACTTAAAAAAACTAATGATAATCATGACCTATTTAACATCTACAGTGCTAAAGTAGATATTATTGATTCCTTAGTTCAAAACAAAACTTCAAAAAACCAACTATTAAAAAATACAGTACTCAATTATTTATCAAAAATTGAATGCAAACATAACGCTCAAAAAATACTTGATAAGTACAAGTTATACAATACAAACGCTAAAAATGATAAACAGATAACTAAACTTGTCAATAATATTAACCGATTAACTAAAGGAAATAATCTACCTGATTTTAATGTGATTACTTTTGATAATGAAACTAAAAATATTAAGCAGCTGATTAACAAACCTACTGTTATTTATTTTTGGACTTCAAAAAACCCAAGACACCTAAGAAGCGCTCATTTAAAAGCCAAACAATTTGAAGCGGATAGTCGCTATCAATTTGTTAGTATTTCTTTAGACAATAATAAAGATTTATGGATGAAATACTCAAGTATGTTAAACACTACAAATGAATATATCCTTGAAAAACCGTCACATACTAAGGAAGATTTATTAATTCAAAATATCAGCAAAATTTATGTGTTAGA
>CAJXHW010000313.1 GCA_913054565.1 uncultured Kordia sp.
GTTTATATTTAGATATCAATTATCTATTTTAGCAGCAAACATATTCAGTATGAAAAAAATTACATTCACAATAGCAGCAATTTTTGGCTTTAGCTCATTAGCTTTAGCTCAAGATTTATACGTGTCTCCTACAAGTTACATGTATGTACAAGATGAAGTCGTATTTGTAAATGATGATATTCGTTTAGATGCAACAGACTCTAATATTTATTTAAGAGATGGAGCTCAATTAATTCAAAATGTTGATGTAAAAAACTCTGATGCAGGTGAATTATCTGTATATCAAGAACAAACTGGCGGGATTTATGAGTATACATATTGGTGCTCCCCTGTAGGAGTAGCTACAGAAGGATTACTTCAAGGTAATTTAAATTTTGATGTAACAAATTTTCACAAACCAGTGAGTACAGCCGTAAATGAAACTAACTCACCTACATACAATGTTTCTCCATATGGATATGACAGCACAACAACACAAATAAAATCATACTGGATTTGGGAAACAGTAAATGCATATAGCTATAACCAATGGTCTCATATAACAAATACAGGTAATGTTAATCCTGGATGGGGATTTACAATGAAAGGAACACCAGGTTCTACTCCAACTTCAGGAAATGTTCTTGATTTTAGAGGAAGACCAAATACAGGGACAATGACTGTGCCATGTGTCTGGAATGGTACAAGCGTAGCCCAAAGCAATTATGATGGCTTATCGCCAAGTCAAGTTGAATCTTTAATGGGTAACCCTTACCCATCTTCTATGGATTTAAAATTATTATTTATGGATGTAGAAGCACCACATGCATTTGACAGAAATACATTTTTAGAAAAAGCAGTTTACTTCTGGGAAGACGCTGGTGTTTCAACCCACTACATGGCTGATTACGAAGGTGGCTATGCTATGTATCTACCTGGGGACGTTACAGATTTAAATGATGATGGCTCATATGTAAGGGCTAGCTTTCAACGTTTTATGGCTAATGGAAATGGCGGAGGAAATGGTTCAGGTTCAACTACTGCCCCTACCGGAGGTCAAAGCACTAACTACAACAACAATCATTCAAGACGTTATGCAGCTATAGGCCAAGGGTTTATGGTTAGAAATATTAATGGTAACCCTGGTGGTAATGTTGTTATTGACAACTCAATGCGTGTATACCTTAAACAAGACAATACATTTAACGGAGATGGTGCTATTTTTAACAGAACAGCAGCAAATACAACAAGTAATGCTAACAATCAAACCATAGCAATGTCACACAATGGCTTAGACTATAATGATATTGTTAACAACCCTACTATAGTACCTGAAATTAGAATTCATACTTTAATAAATGACACGTATTATAGAGAAAATTTAATAGCGTTTAGAGCAAGTGGAAGCGAAACTAATTTCAAACCTGGTCTTGATGGTAGAATAGCTCAGAAATTAGCTACTGACACTTATTTAATTACTGATACTGACAAAGAACTTTCTATAAAATCAATTGCTTATAATATTGATGCTAAAATTCCTTTTGGAATAGTTGCAGAAACTAATTCTAGCACATTCAGTATAACAATTAATAGTCTTGAAGATGTGTCTGACAATGTTGATATATACATTCATGATAAATTAAACGAAACATATACTGATATTAGAAACAATGTTTTTGATATTACTTTAGATGCAGGAGTATATAATGACAGATTTGAAGTTGTATTTAAAAATGCTGCACAAGAAGAGCAAGATGAACTTGATATCACAGAAGAGGAAATCACTAGTTCTTTTAACGTATACCAAAACAACACAAATAGCGTATTGACAATTAAAAACCCTAATGCACACATTGTTAAGTCATTTACGATGTATGATGTTACAGGTAAATTAATTTACAACAAACAAAATTTAGGAAACAACGAAGAGTACACATTCCCTACTAATACATTAAGTAACGGTATGTATTTAACAAAAGTTGTTACAGATAAAGATTTTGAAATCACAAAAAAGGTAATGGTTCAAAACTAAAACCTTCACACAATAAACTAAAAAAACCAAAGCTTAATTGCTTTGGTTTTTTTTATGGTTTATTTTACATATAATTCGAAGTAGCTTTGTAAATTGCAACATGCTATAAACACAGCTAAACTATGTCCTTTAAAAAACTAACACCTTTATTAAAAGAATCTTTGATGCGAATAGGCTATGAAGAACCTACTCCATTTCAAAAAACTATTTTACCTAAAATAAAAGGCGGGGCAAATGTTTTTGGTTTAGCACCAAAAAATTCAGGTAAAACAGATGCTCTAATCATTAGTACCATTCAAAAATTAAAAGCAGAAGCTTATCAAGATTCACCTAGGGCACTTATTTTTGTTAAAGACAAAAAAGCCGCTTTAGATTTAGAATCTAACTTTAAGAGGTTTACTCGAGGAACTGATTTAAGAGTATATGCTGCTTATGATGAGTATAACATCGATTTTCAAAAAGATGAAATTTACTATGGTCAAGACATTATCATTACAACCACAAAACGTTTAAGTAAATTATACTTAATAAACGGAATTCATATTGGTGAGGTACAACTCTTAATTGTTGAGGACGGGCAATTTTTAGCCTCTAGTAATTTACATGCAGACATAATCCGCCTATCTGAAAGCATAAAAAAATGTCAATATTTAATATTTGCAGACAAATATTATCCCAAGTTTGAAAAACTTAAAAATGCATTTATGTCAAACTCTCAATTAATAGAACTTTAATTTAGTTACCTATCCTATGTTTGCTATATTAAAAAAGGAAATACAATCGTTCTTTGCATCACCAGTTGGCTATTTAGTTGTTGGCGTATTTTTAATTACCAACGGCTTCTTTTTATGGGTACTACAAGGTGACTATAACATATTTAATTACGGCTTTGCAGATTTGTCTGGATATTACTTTTTAGCGCCTTGGTTATTATTATTTTTATTACCAGCAATAACTATGAAAAGTTTTTCTGAAGAAAAAAAACAAGGAACTCTAGAATTATTATTAACCAAACCAATTTCACTAACACAATTAATTATAGGTAAATATTTAGGCGTTTTAATCTTAATTTTTATTGCTTTAGCGCCTAC
>CAJXHW010000314.1 GCA_913054565.1 uncultured Kordia sp.
CAGTTAGGCGAGGTGGTCTGCGGATTCTGATCAAACTCGGTCACGGTTTCATCCTGAGGTAGTGTTCTTTGAAGGGGCTAAAAATTAAAGAAACTAAAAGTGTTTGGGTGTATGGTTTAAAAGGTAATGATTATTTTGAAGTTTCAGGACATTCAAAAAAAGATATACCTATAAACCTTATTGGTGGTAGAAACTCAGATAAATATGAAATCAGCAATGGTAAAAAAGTTGTTGTATATGATAATAAAAGCCAGAGTTTTATCATCCATAAAGATAAAGCTAAATTTAAGCTGTCAGAAGATGAATATGTTACAAAGTATACTGTTGGTAAATACAAGCATACAACTAACAGTATAAAACCCAAGTTTGGCGCAAACCCAGATGATGGTTTGTTTATAGGTGCAGTAAATGAATATAGGATATTAAATTTTGACCAAAATCCATTTTCTCAATTACATCAAATATCTGCAAATTTTTATTTGAGCACACAAGGCTTCAATATAAAGTATTACGGAGAAAAAGCTAATGTTTATAAAGGGTTTAATGCTTTTGTGAGCTTGGGATATCAAAGCCCTAATTACAGTACTAATTTTTTTGGATACGGGAATGAAACTCCAAATTATGATGATAATTTAAAACTTGATTACAACAGAGTTCGTATGGAGAATATGGATGTTGCTTTGGGGGTTTTAAAGCCACATAAAAACTATAATGCATCCGCAAATCTTTTTTTTGAGAGTAGAAAAATTGATGAAACTCCAGATAGGTTTGTTTCTTCAGAAACATTATTTTTTCCAGAAAACGATTTCTTTAATAGGAAAAATTATATAGGTTTTTCTGGAAAGTATGAATATAAAACTATACCTCTTGATTTGGTTGAAGATTTAATAATAGCACCAAAAATTGAATTTAAAGTAACAGCAAACTTTAATGAGTTTAGTAAAACTAACAGTTTAATTCAGCCAAGTATATTGATAGGGCATCCTTTTTATAACGATAAAATTAGGTTGGACGCTAAAATAACATACCAGCATGTTTTTGGTGAAGAGGTGCCGTTTTACCAAGCAGCCACAATTGGCGGATCTTCCGGCTTACGGGGGTATAGAAATCAAAGATTTACAGGAGAATCTTCAATGGTAGCTAATACAAATATCAAATGGTTTATTAAAGATTTAGAGTCAGATATTTTACCATTACAGTTTGGTGTGTTAGGAGGTTTTGACGCAGGAAGGGTATGGCTGAAAAAAGACGATTCAACAAGTATTCATACAGATTTTGGAGGAGGTTTTTGGTTGCAAACAGCAGATTTATTGAGAGCCCAAGTACAAGCATTTAAAGGAGGTGAAGGGATGCGATTTTCATTTAACATGTCAATTGGGTTTTAGAATAACAAAATCTTGAATTCTATGTAGTGTATCTGTAATCAAAAAGTCTATTTTTGTATAAAAATTCTACACATGATCACTAATGATACAATAGTTGCTTTAGCAACACCATCTGGAGCAGGAGCAATTGCTGTGATTCGCGTTTCAGGTAAAGATGCTATTACAATTACAGACGCATGTTTTAAATCTGTAAAAGCTCAAAAATCGCTTTCTAATCAGAAAACACACACACTGCATTTGGGGCATATTGTAGATGATGAAAAATATGTTGATGAAGTATTGGTGTCATTATTTAAAGGAACTACATCTTATACAGGTGAACCAACAACAGAAATTTCGTGCCACGGTTCTGTATATATTCAACAAGAAATAATTCAATTGTTATTAAGAAATGGTTGTAGAATGGCAGATGCTGGTGAATTTACCTTACGTGCATTTTTAAATGGTAAGTTAGATTTGGCGCAAGCAGAAGCTGTAGCAGATTTAATAGCGAGTGACTCTGAAGCATCGCACCAAATTGCAATGCAGCAAATGAGGGGAGGCTTTTCTAATGAATTACAAGACTTAAGACAAGAGTTGCTAAATTTCGCATCGTTAATTGAGTTAGAATTAGATTTTTCAGAAGAAGATGTAGAGTTTGCAGATAGAACTCAGTTTATAGAGCTAGTTTCAAAAATAGCACAAGTTCTTAAACGCTTAATTGATAGTTTTTCAGTAGGAAATGTTTTAAAAAACGGAATTCCAATTGCAATTGTTGGTGAACCAAACGTAGGGAAATCTACATTACTGAATGCTTTATTAAATGAAGAGCGCGCCATTGTTAGTGATATTGCTGGTACAACACGAGATGCTATTGAAGATCAGTTAAATATAAATGGTATTATGTTTCGTTTTATTGATACAGCTGGAATTAGAGACACTAAAGATGTGGTAGAAAATATAGGGATTCAAAAAACCTATGAAAATATTGATAAAGCGCAGCTTGTGTTGTATTTGATTAGTGGTGTTGTTGTTCAAGATACTCCTGATCAAATAGATTTGTTGTTAAAAGAAATTAAACGTTTACAGCAAAAATACCCATTAAAGAAAATTCAAGTTATAGTTAATAAAACGGATTTACTTTCTGATAATGCTATTCAGAAATTAAAGCTTAAGCTTGAAAATGTTATACTGATTTCAGCAAAAAACAAATCAGGAATTATTGAATTGAAAGAGGAGTTAACACAATTAGCAAATATAGGCGCTATAAGTAATAATCAAACTATAGTGAGTAATTCTCGTCATTTTGAGGCTTTAAACAATGCTTTATCAGCCATAAAAGACGTTCAAAAAGGTATTGATAATCAGATTTCTTCAGATTTATTTGCAATAGATATAAGGGAAGCTTTACATCATTTGGGTTTAATATCAGGCGAAGTGACTACAGATGATTTATTAGGTAATATTTTTGCTAATTTTTGTATCGGAAAGTAATTAATAATAACAAATAAAGTAAAATCATAAAAAAAAGCTCAAAAACATAGTTTTTTTAATCTTCATTTACGATGTATTAATAGTTAGTTTAATAAACCCACAATTAATTTAGCAAATGGCGTTTTTTAGGTAACAAATTCAGTTTGGTTAATATCCTATTCAATTCAGCAAGCGATTTTTTCTTAATCAATTCCGTCTTGATTTTCAATTCCTCCGCTTCTGTTTTTAGAGTATAATCTCTAG
>CAJXHW010000315.1 GCA_913054565.1 uncultured Kordia sp.
ACAAAAAAGCCAAATCAAGCAGTACTTGATTTGGCTTTTTTGTTATAAAAATTAATGTATTAAAACTTCAATGTAGCTCCTAATAAAAAATTAATTGTGGCTTGTGGGTAATACCCTGCACCTTCAATTGTTCTTATGCTTGAAGGGTCTGTCCAGTTGTCTTCATAATTATAATAATAACCGTTAGACACATATTTTTTATTAAAAATGTTATTCACTAAACCACTTAAAACAATTGACTTAAACACTTTATTTGGCTTTATTTCATACGTTACATTTACATCACTAGTAAAATAACTATCTAATTTAGAGGCTTCAGAATCAATATTACTCATGTACTGTTCTCCTACAAATTTTGATAATAATGAAATTTGAATGTTTTTTGATGGTATAAAATTAAATGCATTTCCAGCAACTACATTTGGAGAAAATGAGATATTTGTATTCCCGAAGTTATGTAATTCACCATTCCATTGTGCATAAAAGTCTTTATTCCTATTTATACTAATAGACATATTTGGTTGAATACTGAACATTTTAGATAGTTTTACTTGAGCATCTACCTCTATACCTAAACGATAACTCTTTCCTACATTTTCTCTTATTCCTGCTCCTACTAAATCCAATTCTCCCGTAAGAACCAATTGATTTTCATACCGCATATAGTAAAGGTTAGTATTAACATTAAAGTTCTTTTTATTAACACGCCAACCCAATTCAAAATCATTTAATGTTTCTGATTCTGGATCTCCATTCTCATAGTCTGTTCTATTTGGCTCTCTATTAGCACGCGCATACGACGCATAAAGACTGTTATAGTTATTAATCTTAAATGTCAATCCTGCCTTTGGGTTAAAAAATGTGAATGAATCATCTACGCCTAATGCATTAGCTTTATAAGTTACATTCCTAACTTGTAGATCACCATATAATAATATTTTAGAATTCAGTTTAATATCTGCTTTTGTAAAAAAACTAATATCTGATTTATACGATGTATTGTCATAGTAACGATGTCTAATAGCACTATCACTTGCATATTCTGCCCAAATTACTTCTCCAAAATGGTCTCCTTGATAGTAACTATATGACGACCCAAATGTTATATCTAACTTTTGTTTGTTATAATTTGCACTTGCATTTAACACGTAAAAATCATTATCTAACCATTTGCGTCTAATTAAATCTGTTTCACTAATTGTTGTGCCACCAATTACAATATCTGAAAATCCATATTCCGAAAAATTCTGATCTTCTTTATACTGCTCATAATACCCTCTCCCGAAGGTATAATTTACACCTACATTTGTTGACCAATCTGTATTGATTTTCTGATTCCAATGCAATTGGTAGTGATCTTGATCATAATGATCTACTTCATTTTCATAGGTATACGGGTTTTGTCTTCTATCATCTTCTAGTTCTTCTGCGGTTAATCCGTACCAAGACTGGTATGTTTCTTCTTTTCCTCCAAAAGCTAAGGCTTTGATTAATGTTTTTTCAGTGACATATGATGCCTGTAAAAAATAGGAACTTAAGTCAGAAAAAGCTCTATCAACATAACCATCGGATTTTATTTTTGATAATCTACCTGCAAATTCAAAATGATCATTTAATTTTCCTGTTGCAAATTTTGCAGTATGTTTTCTAGTACCATAAGACCCAAAAGAGTTACTAATTTCTGCACTTGCATTTTCTGAAACCCCGTCGGTTAATAAATTGACACTTGCTCCATATGCTCCTGCTCCGTTAGTAGAAGTTCCAACTCCTCGTTGTAATTGTAAGTTTTCTACAGAAGAAGAGAAATCTGGTAAGTTAACCCAGAATGTTCCTTGAGATTCTGTATCATTATAAGGAATCCCGTTTATGGTAACATTTATTCCTGAACCACTCGTTCCACGCACACGCATACCTGTATACCCAACACCAGCACCAGCATCTGTGGTGGTCACTACATTTGGCAAGTAATTCATTAACACTGGAATGTCTTGTCCTAAATTACGTTTTGCAATTTCTTCTTTTGATAAATTTGAATGTGTTACTGGTGCATCTTTAGAGACACGCACAGATTTCACTAAAACTTCATCTAAATTTTCAACTTGAGTTGAATCCTTAGCTTTTTCTTGAGAAAAGGCACTAAAATAAAGTGCAAAAAGGCATAAAAAAGTTAGTAAATTTTTCATTTCGATTAGATACTATAATCGAATAATAAGAGGCAATTATTCTTTGTTTTTTTTATTAATTCTAACATGATTACTTATCAAATGTTCTCTTATATACTAAAAGAATCATTATCATCAACCTGTCATATAAATACAAAATGGCGACTATCGCCTCCCTAAACAGCATTACCTGTTCTAGGTTCATTGGGTATGATCTCAGCCAACTTATTGGCACCCCTTTTTGAGAACGGCGCAAATGTATGAACAATTATTAATTGAATTTTACTTTTTAGATTATTTTTTAAAAACACGTACTGCTATCACCTACTCAGTAAAGCATCTACATACTTAATGGCAGTTGCAAAACGTCTTTCCTTATTACCTGACACAATAATGTAAGGGAGTTTAAGGTTGTCTAACGTGTTTTTAAACTCAATAAACATCAACTCTCTTTCATCAATAGCGCCTCTAACTGGGTCTCTCTCCCAGGGCATATCTGTTGCTGTAAGAATGTATAAATCATACGTGTTTGACATTGCATAATCATTAACCTCAATAGGGCAAAAACCATCATAAATCATTTCTGAATAGACTTTGGTTTCAAGTAAATTTGTATCACAGAATACTATATTTGTAGCTCTTTCTGAATAACTATTTTCTAATTTCATCTGACCAATTGCAATAGGCAAAACATCATTTCTAGTTAATTCCTTATTATTTAAAAGTTTTTCTTCCGCATAAACTCTTGAGAATTCAGGAACCCACAATGTATTATAATGCCGTGCTAATTGTTTAGCTAATGTTGTTTTTCCGGTAGATTCTGGTCCAAACAATACTACTTTTTTACAAGAGCTAGTTCTCTGTTTAAGTTTTTCTTCCATTCTAGGTAACCAAATATGGCAATAACTGTGAATATAAGGTATAAAATA
>CAJXHW010000316.1 GCA_913054565.1 uncultured Kordia sp.
AATTGTTGAATATTTTATTTTCAATATTTGAGGCTAATTCCAAACATCAAATTCCGCAAAATTATGGAGGAGACACACTTAGAAACTAAAATACCTCGTTCAACTCTATCGTTCTAGAACGGATGCAGCTCTCAATAAACAAAACATGTTTAAAATCAGTTGATTACAGGTCAATTCTCAATTGATAAAAAAGTCTTATACGGCGTAATAAGACTGCTTTATTTGTGTTAAAGGCGCGATTAAATGAGATTAACTTACTTTTTTGTAAAAAATAAAGTGCTCTAAAAGAATTTATTATCTAGAATTTGTTAGTACATAATATGGACGAAGTAAAGCTTCTTTTATGTGAGAAAAGTTTATTTCTTGCAAAACAGAATAACAGGTGATTTGTTACGGTTGAGACCCGATTTTCTAATTAAAAATAGTGAATTGAGGGGTGTAAATTTTCACTTGACAGAAAAGACTTAGGTTGAATTAGCCTTCTAAAGATTGAATATAGTTGTTAGGGGTATTTCCTGTTACTTTCTTAAAAACTCTATAAAAAGTAGCTTTAGAGTTGAAGCCTGCTTGTTCTGCTAAATGAGCCAAAGTAAATTCTTTGTGTTTTCCAGCATTTATCAATCGTATAACTTCATTAATTCTATGTTCATTAATAACGTCATAAAAAGATTTGGAGAGTTCTTTGTTTAGTAATTCAGATATTCTATGCTTCGTAAAACCAGTCCCTACAGATAAATCCCTTAAATTCAAGTCGTTTTTAAGGTAGGGTTTTTTCGTTTTAATATAGTTATTTATAATTTTCAAGTCATTTTTATCTGCAACTGTAGAAGCGGTATTTTCTTTCTTTTCCTTTTTTTCTTTTTGGAAAACAGCACTTAAATTATTACTCGCTTCCATAGATATGGTATATGGGTGCCTAATTGAAAAATAACCTAATACAATCATTAAAACGGTAATGCCTAAATAATAGATTTTAAATGGATTTATAGGAGTAGATATGTGTAGCATATCCATTATGGCACCCGTAGTACCGATTGCCCATAGAACAATATTTATAAGTACAAACTGTAAAATCCATTTTATAGAATATAGTTGCTTATTTGACAGTCTTTTGCCTCTAAAATATTGAAAATGCTGGAGCATATTTATAGAAAGGATCGAGTAGATAATACCCTGAGCAATTACAACTAAACTTCCGTAACTAAATATCATATTCAGCCACTCTATATTTCGGTTTTTAATGAAACCCGCTTTTATTTCGCCACTTTGAAAATAAAAGGGACTAATACTTAATGCAAAGGCAAAGAATGGAATAAAATGCCACCAATAATGCGATAATTTCCGTGCATCTTGAAATAAGTAAGATTTAATATACATAAAAAATGCAGGAAAGAACAAGTAGGCTGTTGCGGATCCTAAGCCATATGCATGTGGAAATCTGTCAAAAAACTCAGGTGATCCCAAAGCAAAACTAACCACGGTAATAGACCAACAAAGCATTAAAAATCCGAGTGCCGTGTTAGAAAAATAAATAGGTGGTGTTAGCCATAGGTACAATGAAATTAGTAAAGACATGGCTGCCCCTATTAATAGAAATAGATTAAAATAATCACTGATTAACATAAAATCTTAACTTTTGAAGATATTTCTTGCATTGTTGACGTATCTAAATATATGAAAAATTGGAATAATGTTTCAGCAAAAGTATAGATGGTTTTAAGTTACCAACACGACATTCAATGTCTAAAGATGTAGATTTTAGTTGAGATAGTAGTTATTGAGAATCAATTTTTTTGAATAATTAATTTAGTTTTTGATTAATTGATTGAATCAATTTACTTTAACTTATCTATTGATCCTTCACTGTCAATTTTATATCGTTTGTATTTTTTCTTATCCTTAACAAGTAGGAGTAATTCAGTTGCGGCATCGTTTAAATCTGTTGTTAATAATTTACCATTGTATCTTTCTGTTATCGATTCTACAGGTGTGTGTGCAACAACATGTACTTTCGCACTATATTTTCGTAACATGCTATTTAATTTTGGGCCAAGTGTGTCATACAGAACGTAACCTCTATACCAAAACGGGCTGTCTGGGTGATAGAAATGATTTTGAATCGTTGCCCATTCCGTAGCGTCATATTTTAAACTATCGGCATGGTCTTTCATTAAATCTAAATACGCATCTTTTTGCATATACGCGGCAGATGTTTTATTGAATTCATTGATAGATGATTCGCCTAAGTCCAACACACCGCCGTGCGCCATTAATGCATTGTCAATTTTTATTACAGAGGCTTTCGTGCTAAGCCATTCGCCTAAAAAGGACTTATTCGGGTGGTATAGATAATCGTAAGTTACACCATGAGCAAAAGGTATGGAGGCCTCTTTACGGCTGAGGTAACGTAAATCTTTACTCATTACCATTATTTCGTGATTTCCTAAAACCAAATGTACTTTGCCTCCTTTTTGTGCTGCTTTTTCTTCCAATTCGTAAATGAACCAAAGCACTTTTGTAACATCGTCTCCACGATCAAATAAATCACCTAAAAAGACAAGATGTGATTTACCTCCGGTCCAATTTAGGTCGGTATCAATTAAGTTTGATTTTTGAAGTAAATTGGTCAATTGATTGTACCTGCCATGAACATCACCAACAACAAAAATTGAATCTACATTTCGATAAAGTGCATTTTCTAATTTGGTTTTTGGTCTCAGTTTAATGGTTTGTCTTGGAGATTCCTTACCGCCTATTTCCAGTAGAATAGGTGCTGTAATTTCTTGGTTAAAATGAAAAGAATGAGAGCGACTTGATTCAGTTGTTTGCTCGGTTAATAAAGAATTGTCAGGGTTTTTAATGGCGATATATCCAACATCTTCTTTGTTGGTAATCCATTTTATTTGAAGACCATCTTTGTATTCGATAAATAAGCCATTGGTTCCAGAATAGTCCAAAGGGTTTTTAAGAGAGTCTCTCTTGTTAAAACTTATTAGAATGAAAGCCGAAACAATTAAAATAAATGGTATGATTTTTTTAAAGTAAGCCATAGGTTTTGTTTTAATAGGTGTGTTCGTGCTCT
>CAJXHW010000317.1 GCA_913054565.1 uncultured Kordia sp.
ATATTTATTTATGATTAAGACTTATGAGTAGACCACAAACCATACAAATCTTTTTACCAGACGGCTCACCAACAAGCATAAAAGAAGCAGAGATTACGAATAGACTGGTAAAAGCCATACTTTTTCCAAGAAGTAAAATGGCTGAAGTTTCTAAAAGAGAGCAAGTCCATAATACAGGCATATACTTCTTATTTGGTCCTTCAGAAGAAGGAGGAAAGTCATTTGTGTATATAGGCGAAGGCGAAGAATGTTTTAGAAGAATCAAATCTCACAATCGTAAAAAGGACTTTTGGACTCATGCCGTTGTTATAACCACGAAAACAGATGAATTTACGAAGACTGATGGAAAGTTCCTAGAACATTATTGCTTGGATAAGGCCTCTAATATAGGCCGATATTCAATAATGAATGATACAGGTTCTAAAAAGCCATCTTTATCAGAAAGCAGAACTTATGATTTATTAGATACCTTCGAAACACTAAAATTATTATTAGCCACATTGGGATATCCCATATTCGAAGAAAAACGAAAAGCAAAAAGTTCAAAAGAACTATTTTATTGTAAGGGTAAAGATGCATCTGCAATTGGAGAACTTACAGATGATGGTTTTTTAGTACATAAGGGAGGTAAATCTAATTTAGAAGCAACAAGAGGCATGAACAAATGGATAGGAGTTCTTAGAAAACGATTGATAGAAGAAGAAATACTCAAAGAAGAAAATAATGTTTATATTTTTCAACAAGATTATATTTTCAATTCACCAAGTGCCGCAGCAGCTGTTGTTTTAGCACGTTCTGCTAATGGTTGGACGTCATGGAAAGACAAAACTGGAGAGACATTAGACGAATTAAAAAGATGAAATTATGAATGAAAGTATCTGGGCTGAAATATGTTTTTTATTAAATGATAAAATTAAATCAGACATTTCAGAAAATGATTTTGAACAAAATGTCTTGCAAGCATTACAAGTATTAAACTGGAAAGAATTTCTAGGTGAAATTGAAGTTAGACCTTCGTTTCAAGTTGGAGCTTCGAACAGAATAATCCCCGATTTTGTTATTAAATCAGAAAACGGAACTAAACTATTTGTAATTGAGATTAAGCAACCTAATATTCCTTTAAACACTACATTTCAACAACAGTTATTCTCATACATGAGACAATTAAAGTTAGAATATGGTATTCTAATTGGTCAGGGTATTCAGGTATTCTATGATGGCCCACTGTCACATCAAGAAGATCCTCTTTTAATTGAATCTTTGAAATTCACTAAACAGTCTAGTGCTGGAATTAGTTTTGTCAAACTTTTTAATAAAAACAATTTTGACAAGAAAAATCTGGATGATTTTACTAAAGAAGTTCTAAAAAAAATAAATAAGAAAAAAGAATTTAAAACCCTAAAAAACAAAATATTAAATAAGGAGTTTAATGAAAATATTAAGAGCCTTGTTAAGCAAGAATTTATAGGTGAGTATGATGGTGAAATGATTGATTCAGTGTTAGAAGAAGTTGAATTTAATATTATTGATACAATTCTTGCGCAAAACAGTCTAGGTCAATCTTTCACTAACGATAATTCAAAACCTTCTTCGAGTAGTTTTAACTTGACTAAAAGAATCTTTAATTCTAAAGAAAGTAATCCTAAATCTCAAAATAAAATTTATAAAGACGAACAGAATCAAACTAAAATAGGTCAATTAGTTAAATCAAAATTTAAACAAGCATATGATTCTGGGTTGATTTCAGAAACTGAAATTAATAATCTTCAAAAAAAGGAATATTCTAAAAGAGTTTTTAATTCCAATTTTGAGGTTTTAAGAAATTCTAATGGGAGTATTCATGACGACAATGGGAGGGTAAGATATTATTCGAGAGAGTTTTTCTGTGGAAATTACAGGTTGACTTCACAATGGTATGAAAACCAAAGAGAACCATTTCTAAAATGGCTTAATAATCTTTAACCTAGAATGAATAAAATTGTAACTGACCCAAAAACATTATACCTCGTAAAAACGCTCTCTAGAACAAAGAGAAAAGATTATGAAAACTATGTAATCAATGCGATATGGCAGAGATTAAATAACAACAACATTGAAGTAGTGTCCCAACAATATGTTGAAAATAAAAATAATAAGAATGGGAATTCTCATTATTTCATTGATCTTTATTTTCCTCAGTTGAATATCGGTATTGAATGTGATGAGGCCTTTCATAAAAAGCAATTAAAAAGTGATAAAGAAAGAGAGGCCAGTATTTTTGATGTAATTAATAAAATAAAAAATTCAAATTACGAAGCAATTCATATTGACGTCACTTTAGATTTCAATGAACTTGAAATCAAAATAAATTCCGCTGTTGAGCGAATACAACAGAAGATAAAAGAAATCAATCCACCTAAATGGAAAATTGAAACTCCAGAAGAATATTATAAAGAAAAGGTTATGATTAATGTTTCCGATAAAAAAGGTTTTAGATCAATTAATAAAACTTGCAATGTATTATTCAGTGCAGGACGCAATGAGGAGTCAAAAGGAGCATCAAGATCTTATTTTAGTTTACCAAAATTTAAAGGAACATCATTAGAAGGCTATAAAATGTGGTTTCCTCATTTAGCCTTAGAAACTATAGGGGAAGATGGAAAACCTAAGACCGTTGCTGCAACTAAATCAGGATGGAATAATCAATTAAGTGATGATGGAAATACCATAATTGAGCATAATGAGAAAGATTGGACTTATATACCAGATAAAAAGAAGCGAATTGTTTTCTTAAAATATAAAGACCCACTAGGTAATAATGAATACAAATTTGTTGGGATCTTTGAGTTCAGAAAGAGAATAGACAAGAACTCTTATTTCACTAAAATTAGTAATTCTTGTGTTTTAATTAAATCATAATTAACTTAATCTATACTTGCAAAGTCAACATTGAACTGGGTTTCCAATAAATACCTTTCAATTGCCGCTTCATCAATTTCAGGAATTGACTTAGATTTTTTGCTTAGTATTGTTTTTTGCTTATTTGATAACGATACTTCGGATAACTGATTTTTAAGGGTTTTTAGTATATTT
>CAJXHW010000318.1 GCA_913054565.1 uncultured Kordia sp.
ACCAAGTAGAAGCTTCTAGAGATATTAACTATGTTAGTTTTAATGTAGTTGCTTCGGAAGAAGATAAAAACGCAATTAAAGAAACAGTTGCTAGTTTTATTGAAGATGATGAGCAATACGGAATTAAAGGATTAAAGAATGCAACAGATGCACAAGCGTTTTTAGACGATGCAAAATCTGATTTACCAAACGATGCAAGTTTCAAATTCCAAAATGCAACTCCAGCAGTAATTGCAGAAGATGTATTTAACGGAAAAGAAGGAGATGTTTTCGGACCATACGAGCACAACGGATTCTTTAAGATTTCTAAGATCAATCAATTTAAGCAAATGCCAGACTCTGTAAAGTCTCGTCATATTATCATTCCATTTGCTGGAACAACTAGATCTGCATCTACACTTACAAAAGAGGCTGCTAAGAAAAAAGCGGACAGCGTTTATAACTTAGTAAGAAGAAGCAGTACTAAATTTGCTGAAATTGCAGACGAAATTAATACAGACGGAACGAAAGGAAAAGGTGGAGACATTGGATGGGTAACTAAAGCGCAAGCATTCTCTCCAAACTTTGATATTGACTTTGCGGAGTACTTATTTAATAATAGAAAAGGAACAGTTCAGGTTGTTGAAACTAAGTTTGGTTTCCACGTAATTAAAATTGATGACCAGACTACTTACCAAAAAGCGGTACAGTTAACAACCTTGGCAAGAGAAATTACACCATCAGAACAAACTGAAAGCGCATTTTATTTAGAAGCTGAAACTTTTGCATCTGACATTGCTAATGGAGGTGACGTGTATACCTTGGTAAAAGATAAAGGCTATGTTTTAGCACCAGCAATTGGGTTAAAAATATTAGACGAGTATGTTCCTGGTATAGGAGGAAATCAAAGATCAATTGTAAACTGGACATTTAATTCAGAATCTTCTGTAGGAGATGTTAAGCGTTTTGATGTTGAATCTGGATATGTAGTGGCTGTATTATCGGCTAAGACTCCAAAAGGATTGGTACCAGCTGCAAATGTTATTTCTGAAATCAGACCAATTTTGGTTAACAGAAAAAAGGCGGAGATGATTGCTGATAAAATGAACGGATCTACCTTAGAAGAAATTGCTTCAAGTGCAGGAACTAACGTTAGAACTGCTGCTTCAGTTACTTTGGCAAGTCCAACAATTTCAGGAGTAGGAGCAGAGCCAAAAATTGTTGGTGCTATGATGGGTGCTAAAGAAGGAGAACTTCACAATAACTTGGCAGGTGCTAAAGGTGTATTTGCAATTCAAGTTTCATCTGTAGAGGTTGCACCAGCATTACCAAACTACGATGTTGCTAGATCAAGAATTGAAAGCTCTTTAAAAACAAGAACAAATCAAATTTATAACTCTTTAAAATCGGCTTACGAAATTGAAGATTATAGAGGAGAGACTTACTAAGATAAGTTTATATAAAATATAAAAGAGGCGCAGTTACTGCGCCTCTTTTTTTAGGCCTAATTTTAGGTCATTGCGAGGAGCGTAGCGACGAAGCAATCTGTTTGTGAAAAATAAATGTCAGTCTGAGCCTGTCGAAGACTATTCGTATTCCGTCATTGTGCGTAGCGCAGCAACGAAGCAATCTGTCTATGTAGAGTCTAACTTCAGTTTAAAAGATTACATCGCTCATTCTTCGCTCGTAATGATGTACTATTTTACTTCCCGTTCCGTCATTGCGAGGAGCGTAGCAACGAAGCAATCTGTTAGTAAAAGTATAATATGTCACACTGAGCCTGTCGAAGTGTTTAGAGTGTGCATATTATTACCTGCTTCGACAGGCTCAGCATGACAAAAAACAAGAGCGGCATAAATAAAAAAATCCAGTAAGTTGCCTTACTGGATTTTTTAAATATGATAATAAACCTATGAATTATCTATTCATAGACATTAAAAACTCTTGATTGTTTAAAGTGCCTTTCATACGATCGTTTAAGAATTCCATCGCTTCAATAGGGTTCATGTCAGCAAGGTATTTACGCATTACCCACATACGTTGCATTGTTGCTTCATCTAATAGTAAATCGTCTCTACGTGTACTAGATTTAACCAAGTCAACAGCAGGGTAAATTCTACGGTTGGCAATATTTCTATCCAACTGTAATTCCATATTACCTGTTCCTTTAAACTCTTCAAAAATTACTTCGTCCATTTTAGAACCAGTATCTGTTAAAGCCGTTGCAATAATAGATAAAGAACCACCGCCTTCAATATTACGAGCCGCACCAAAGAAACGCTTTGGTTTGTGTAATGCATTGGCATCTATACCACCCGAAAGTATTTTTCCAGAGGCAGGAGCCACTGTATTGTAAGCTCTTGCCAAACGTGTAATAGAATCTAAAAGAATAACAACATCATGCCCGCATTCTACCAAACGTTTTGCTTTTTCTATAACAATATTGGCAACACGTACGTGCTTGTCTGCAGGTTCATCAAACGTAGAAGCAACAACTTCACCTTTAACATTACGCTGCATATCGGTTACCTCTTCAGGTCTTTCATCAATTAATAAGATAATTTGATATACCTCTGGATGATTTGCAGAAATAGCATTGGCAATGTCCTTTAATAAAATGGTTTTACCCGTTTTAGGCTGCGATACAATCATACCACGTTGTCCTTTACCAATAGGTGAGAAAATATCTATAATTCTAGTAGATTGATTCTTTCCTTCTAAGTTTAATTTCTCATCAGGAAATAAGGGCTTTAAATGCTCAAATGCTACACGGTCGCGTACAACATTCGGATTCAATCCATTAATTTTTGATACTCTAATTAAAGGGAAATACTTTTCACCTTCTTTTGGTGGACGTACATTACCTTTAACGGTATCTCCGGTTTTTAAACCGAATAATTTTATTTGCGATTGCGATACATAAATATCATCTGGAGACGATAAGTAATTGTAATCAGACGAGCGTAAGAAACCGTAACCATCAGGCATAATTTCTAAAACACCTTCACTTTCTATAATACCATCAAACTCATAATCTGGGTCTCTGTATTTGTTCCCATTTTTCTTTTGATGTTGATTCTTTT
>CAJXHW010000319.1 GCA_913054565.1 uncultured Kordia sp.
TTATAGGATCGCTTAGCTTTACTCTCTCTAAAAAAACCGTAAATTATGACTTTTATAAAATTTGGTTTTTGAAAAAATTTCAATCCAACTTCATCGTCTCCAAGAATGTTAGCTTTTATAATGTTTCTGTCGCCAATAACAACAACCTTCCCTTCTACATGAAAAACTTTAATTAAACGCATTATCTCCACCTCTAAGTGCTTATACAACGAATTTATTATAAGTTTTTTTATCATGTTTGAATAAAAGTAGAAAAAATAATAACTTGCACAAGATTCCTTTTACAAAACCTAATTTATTATCCAACAAAAATAATCATCATATTCAATATTTAGATTAACTTCTGTTATTATTAAACCTCTAAAATGAAAAAAATACTTATTATTCAAAATAAACGAATTGGTGATGTTTTAATTAGCTCTGTAATAGCTAATAACTATAAAAAAGAACACCCTAAAAGTATTATCCATTTTTTAGCATATGACTACACACATGGGGTTATTGAAAATAATCCTAATATTGATAAAATAATAACTATTAACGATAAAGAGATAAAAAAAATAAGCACACTTATCAGACTAATAAAAACAGTTAGAAAAAGTAAGTATGATGTTATTTTTGACCCATACTCTAAGTTTCAAAGTAGAGTTATCTGTAAATTCTCTAAAGCTAAAATCACTATTGGCCATAAAAGCCGAAAAAAACTAGGAAACCTTGGGTATTACACTAATCCTATAGAAATTTCAAAACACAAAACACATTTTTGTGGAAAAGCAATTGAAGACAGGATTCACTTGTTAAAACAAGCATGTACTATTTCGAACATTAATTATGAACCGAAAATATTTTTAACCGATATTGAGAAACACAAAAAGCCACTAGGTCAATATGCTAACAAAAAAACCATAGTTCTTGGTGTTTTAGGAAGTACTCCTCAAAAATCAATGCCATACTCATATATTGCTATATTAGTTGATTACATAACACAAAACTATAATGTAAATATTATATTTAATTATGCGCCTCATCAAAAAAAAGAGGCAATAAAAATTTATAACCTTTGCCAATTTCAAGAAAATATTTTACTTGATATTTACGCTGATAGTATTAGGGATTTTATTGTTTTAATGCATAACTGTGATGCACTAGTGTCAAATGAAGGAGGTTCAGTTCATATTGCAAAAGCTATAGGGAAACCAACATTCACTATTTTTTCTCCTTATGTAAACAAAGACCATTGGGCTAGTTTTGAAGATGGCAGTTTCCACCAATCTGTACATTTACTTGAAATGAAGCCAGATTTATTCAACAATTTTACTTTTGAAGAACGAAAAAAAATAGAAGAAAATCCTGACGAACTCTATAAACAATTAACCCCTGAAATGATTATCCCTGAACTTGATTTATTTTTAAAGAAAAATATCGGATAAAGCATTTATTGCTTAATTCCGTAATTAGTCCATTTGCTTTTCTTAACCTTAGTTTCTTTTCTAATACTCAAATTCTTCTCAATAGATTCTTGAGTAGCATACCCACGCGGATGATCTAAGTGCAAACAAACTGTACTATATCTAATTTGTTTAGGTTTAATACCATTATTAACTAAACGTTCTCCTAGTTCTCTATCTTGCCCACCATACTGCATACGCTCATCAAAACCATTTATAGCTACAATATCTTTTTTCCAACCAGAAGCATTGTGGCCATTCCAGCTTGGAGTAGTTGGTGTTATTACGTTTAATATATTTATAGCCAAACTTGATGCTTCAATTTTATTATTTTTAAACGAGGTGCTCATTCCGTTTTTTTTCAACCAATCAACATCAAAACAAGAACCGTTATAAACGTCATTTTTAGTAATACTCTTTGATAACTCCATTGGCAATTTATGATACCCTCCAGACAAAAAATACCCTTCTTCTCTATGTTTAATATGCTCTTCAATGAAATTTTCCTTCGGAATACAATCCCCATCAGACATTAAAATATAATCTGTATCACATGCAACTATTGCTTTATTTAAAATTTGTGATTTCTGAAAACCATTATCTTCATGCCATACATGTTTTATTTCGTAAAAAACCTCTTTTTCTAACTGTGCTATAAGGTTTTTTGTTTCTGGCTTAGAACCATCATCAGCAATAACCATTTCAAAATTCATATAAGTTTGTGTGTTATACCCCCACAAAACTTTTTCTAACCAATCAGGTGAATTATACGTACTAATAACGACTGAAATATCTTTCTGTTTCATGTCACAAAGGTAACTTAATTTTATTAAGTTTGTAATATTCTAAAACATAAACATGAACAGTTTAACCGTAATCATTCCCACATATAATGAAGCAGATTATATTGAAGATGCTATAAAATCTGTAGATTTTGCTAATGAGATAATTGTTATAGATTCATATAGTTCTGATGAAACAAAATCTATTGCATTAAAAAGCAACTGTAAGGTTTTAGAACGTAAATTTGATAACTTTTCTAATCAGAAAAACGAAGCCATTAAACATGCAACATCAAAATGGATTTTATTTCTTGATGCAGATGAACGTGTTTCGCAAAAATTGAAAATTGAAATATTAAAAACTATAAAAGAAGATAAACATCAAGGTTACAAAATACAGTTTCCACATTTTTACATGAATAGGTTTTTATACCACCACACAAATAAGGTGCTACGCTTAGTAAAAAATGAGGGGGTTTATTTTAAGGGCAGTGTTCATGAAAAATTGATTGTAAATGGGGTTATCGGTGAACTGAAAAACTTTATGATTCACTACACATACAAAGGTCTTTTTCATTATTTAGCAAAAAAAGATTCCTATGCTTGGTTTCAAGCAAAAAATATGCTAAAAAAGAAAAAAAAACCTACCTATGTAGTTTTACTTTTTAAACCTTTTTACCGCTTTTTTCACTCATACATTATCAAAAGGGGGTTCCTTGATGGAGTTCCAGGATTGGCTGTTGCAGCAATTAATGCTTATGGGGTTTTTTCAAGGTATGCAAAACTTATATTGTTGGAAAAAGATTTAAAATAAACCTATTTTCCC
>CAJXHW010000320.1 GCA_913054565.1 uncultured Kordia sp.
TTCTATTATCTAGAGCATCAACCATTGAATCAACTTTTTATTATTAAATTTTAGATTGATTCAAATGTATAAATTAATGAACACAAACAAATCAACTTTTTATTTTATTTAAATATTATGAATTTTGTATCTATAAAATTAAATAGCATGACTAAGTTTCATTTCGCTTTTAAAGTAAAAGATATCGAGAGCACTTATAAGTTTTATCATAATATATTAAAATGTAAAGTAGGTAGACAGACTAAAGACTGGATAGACTTCGATTTCTATGGACATCAATTATCTGCTCATATCACAAGAAAAATAGACCCTTTAGACTATTGTGGCCATGTAGATAATATCGAAGTTCCAATTCCACATTTTGGATGTATTTTATCTTCAAAACAATTTGAAGATGCAAAATCAAACTTAATAGCATATAATGTAGAATTTATAGTTAAACCTCAAGCCAGATATAAAGGAAGTATCGGAGAACAACAAACTATGTTTGTTCTAGATTACAGTAATAATGCCATTGAATTTAAAAGTTTCAGAAATGAAAAAGAGGTTTTTTAAATAAAAAAGCTCCTACAAGTAGTTGCAGCTTTTTTTAAACCTTAACTTCAAGGGCTTCTTTTCTAGATTTGATATTCAACTTAGAGTAAATATTACTCACATGGGTTTTCACAGTGCTTAACTCAATATTATACTCTTCTGAAATTTCTTTGTTTGACTTTCCTTCTTGAATTAATTTAAGTATCCTCCGTTCTTGAACACTCAACGATTGCATCCTTTTTCTTGATTTATTTTTCGTATTCTTTAATAAATAGTGTAGAAAAAAACCTCCGAAGAAAGACAGAATAGTGATCAGAAAAAAGCTAGACCTGCTATCTTCATGCTTAGCAGGAATCTGTTTTTTAAATACTTGAAAATAATTTGAATCTTCATTATTCCACTTGTCAATATAGTTTAAATAAAATTCTTTATTTAAAGGATAGTCCGATTCAAAATCACTCTTATAAAGAGCATAAAGCGACACCAAAGAATGCTTACTAGTGTCTGTAATAAATCTTAATTTTTCGTTGATTGCTTTTGTTATGAATCCTCTTTTTATTTTAGACAAACCAAAATCTGTACTATCCTTATAACTGAAGGTTTTGTTCACTTCTATTAAGGATTGATTAGGAGAGTGTCCTATAATTTCTGGATCATCAAACAACCTTATTTTTCCCTGTGTTTTTATTATAATATCAGAGTTTGCATTTGCTATAATAAACATATGGTTTTCATCTTTACCTCCGATAATTAATGACGCAGCCGGACTGTTCTTTTTTGAAACATGGATCCTATATAGATGATCTTCTTTAAATAAATAGTCTGTACTAAAAGTGAAATTTCCTAAGCTATCAATTTTTGATTCGGCGATAATCATTTCATTAGAAACCGTATTCAGTTCATTTAAAGATTCGATATGTGATAAATAAATCGTCGGACTCCATATAGAATCCATTTTCAAAGTTCCCTCTATTCGATGGTTTTTATTTTGACAATCGACTCTCAATGAAATCGATAGAAGGCAAAACCCATAAATAACAAATTTTAAAAAGCCTTTTAAAAAGATCGTTTTATCAGTCATGCAGTTATTTATCTTTGATTAGCACTAACACTTACATGCCCAGATGCTTTTTGAGGCATCACTTTAATTTTCCATATTCCTTCTAGAGGTTTATGAAAAACTTTATCTATCATTCCGGATGCACTTTTAGTGCTAAGAGTAAAACTAAAAACAATTCCTTTTTTCTTAGTAGCTTTCGAATTATTTTGATGACTCTTCACTGAAAATTTTTCTTTTTTCTCTCCTTTCGGATCATAAATTTCAATCATTATAGAGCCCATATAGGCATTACAACTTACGTTTAACATCATAACTCTTCTGTCTTTCAACACTTTGATTTCAATAATTTTCTCTTCAGAAGATTTTAAAATCTCAAGGTCTTTTTTGGTGTTTAAATTTTTATGTTGAGCCTTCAATGAAACAGCACCAAACACAAAAAAAAGTAACAGAATTCCAATTCTCATTATATCTACTAATTAATTATTTCTCTTAAAAAACTCTGCAACTTCCCAGAGCACACTGGCTGGTGTACCATGACCTACATGCTCGTAGGTTCTAAATTCTACATTTAAATGATGCAATCTATATATAATTTGACACTTTTCCCACCTGTCTGGTTGCATTGTTTTAGATAATGCTTTATGAATCACATCCCTTTCTTGTTCATTATATGCATCATCATACTTTACCGCATCGTTTGTATCTTCTTTTCCCATATAGATGAACTGTGAGATCTTTTTATATGCATCGTAGTTAAAATCTTTCCCTATAATCGTTTTAATATCATTAATGCCTAAAGGATAGTTTAATCTCTCTCCGGCTAATACTTCTTGTGGTAACATTAGAATTCCGTTTAAACCACCAGTAGCAATAGCTTTAATCATCTCTGGATGTAAGAGTGCAAACCGGTTGATAAAAGATCCTGACGCAGAAAACCCATTCATAAAAACCTTTTCATGAGTATTAAATTTAATTTTCTTTAATGCTTTCTTTGCATCTTTAATCATTGCTAGTAATTGAAGGTCTAATCTTTCGTATTTGACATCTTTAATAAAAATAGCATCTCTATCTAAAGCATGTGTATATACAAGTTTTTTCTCTGCTGGACGAGGGAATATTGGTACTAATAAAGGAATTTTTCCTTTTACAGAAACAAAACTCCCTGTTGAACCATTAGCAAGATTTTTTGCTTTTCTTTCATGCTCTTCAGAAGAATCACTTGGAAAACCTGTATTATTTGTTTCTACTAATAAATAATGTGTTTTCTCTTTTTTTATCGCGTTTGGAAGGAAAATTAAATAATCATAGTTAAACCCCTTAGATGGCTTAGCAGAAAATTTCATAAGTGTCCCATGCTTTACTTTCTCTATTTTTTGACCACTTGAAAAACAAGTATATAAAACTAAAAATAAAAAAGGCGCGATTGTTTTCATAATTGAATGTATTAAAAA
>CAJXHW010000321.1 GCA_913054565.1 uncultured Kordia sp.
ACTAACTATTACTTTGAGAATATAATGTATAAGAAATTTATAAAAATTTTATTTGTCTCTACTGCAATTTTTATGATTGCTACGGGATTTACGTCAAAGAAAGAGTTAGTTGCAAAGAGTAACAGAAACTCTGAAGTGAAGGAAAATTTAGAATTGTACTACACAGTTTTAAATGAAAACGAAATAGAAGAAGAGGTTGATGAGCACTTTTCACTATTTTTAGGAAAATCATTTATCGGCTTTAAGGAAGCTGTTGGTTTTAAAGAATCTCAAGGAAAATATCACGTTGTAAACACATTAGGTTATATGGGAAAATACCAATTTGGTAAAGGTACCCTAAGGTTAATAGGTGTTTATAATACATGGGATTTTATGAGTGACCCCTCTTTGCAAGAAAAAGCTTTTGAAGCTAATTTGTCCAGAAACAAATGGGTTTTAAGAAGAGATATTAAAAGGTTTGTGGGTAAAACGATTTCTGGGGTTAAGGTTACTGAATCAGGTATTTTAGCTGCAGCTCATTTAGGAGGACCTGGAAATGTAAAAAAATTCTTAAGAAGTTATGGTAGTAATACGTTTTCTGACGCTTATGGAAGTTCAGTACGTTACTACATGAAGAAATTTGCAGGCTTTGATGTATCCTCTGTTAAAGAGAACAAAAAGGCAAAAGTAAAACTAGGGTAATATTCTGGTTTAAAAGTAATTAATGTTGGATAAAAAAGGGAGGGTTCTTTGTAACTTTCCCTTTTTTTTATTTTTGAATAATAAATATTGTAGGGCGTTTATGTAGGTCAACCGGATTCTTGCTCCAAAATTTTACAGTTTTAGTAATAATCATTTCTGTTGGTAAAGTAATGTCACAGGCTACGCAAATTTTAGTATTCTGATGTAGTGTTGATGTTAAATCTTCTAGCATTTTGTTGTTCCTGTAAGGGGTTTCAATGAAAACTTGTGATTGGTTATAGTCCCCAGATAGTTTTTCTAAGCGTTTTATTGCAGCCTTTCGTTCGCTTTTGTCAATTGGTAGATAACCGTTGAAAGCGAAATTTTGCCCATTAAAACCAGAGCCCATCATAGCTAACAGGATGGATGAAGGGCCTACTAAAGGTCTAACTTGAATGTTTTTATCATGTGCAATTTTTACAACATCAGCACCTGGATCTGCTATAGCTGGGCAGCCGGCTTCAGATAGAAGACCAACGATTTTCCCTTCTAGGCACGAATTTAAAAACGAAGGGATATCAGCTGGATCTGTAAATTTGTTTAGCGGATGTAGTATTAAATCTGGTTGTGACTTTTTGGGGGATACTCGTTTGATAAATCGTCTTGCGGTTTTTTCATTTTCTACAATAAACTCATTAGTCATTTCTAATACCTTCTTTACTGAAATAGGGAGTACTTCTAAAGGCTCGGTATCACCTAAAGTTGTTGGTATTAAGTATAGTTTTCCGTTTAGTTTCATGGTAAAAAGTTATGAGGTTTAATTATAATTTGTCTGAGATACATGTGCATGCATCATGTAACATGTTGTAGACAATCTCAAAGCCTTGATCTTTATCGTAATATGGGTCTGGGACGTTTGAAGTAATTTCGGTGTTAGATTCGTTTAAAATGAGTTTAACCTTTGCTCTATCGTTATTGTTTTTTGCTAAGGCTAACACATTGGTTTTGTTTGAGTCGTCCATTACGTATATGGTGTCAAAAATATCAAAATCTGAAGCTTTAAACTGTCTGCTTCTTTGGTCTGTAATGTCTATTCCGTGTTTTTTAGCAATGTTTATAGAACGAATATCTGGTAATTCACCTTTGTGAAATGCAGAGGTGCCTGCTGAATCAATATAAATAAAATCAGAGTTAACCATAGATTTTAAAATGCCTTCAGCTAATGGAGATCTACAGATGTTACCTAGGCAAACCATAAGTATTCTAGTGTGTATCATGATAAATTTTAATTAGTACAATTTAAGCATAAAAAAAGTCACAAACCCTACTGTTTATGACTTTTTTGTTTTTTATAGTAATATAGATTACAAGGTTAATTTCTTCTGTAAATCTTCTACATATTTTTTAAATTGTTTATCGGTATGAGCCAAGTTGTCTACTGTTTTGCAGGCGTGTAATACGGTAGCGTGGTCACGCTTTCCTATTTGGCTACCAATACTAGCTAGTGAAGCTTTAGTGAATTTCTTTGCAAAAAACATAGCCAGTTGTCTTGCTTGTACGATATGACGTTTTCGTGTTTTAGATTGTAATGTGCCAACATCCATAGAGAAATAGTCTGAAACTACTTTTTGAATGTAGTCTATTGAAATTTCACGTTTTGTGTGTTTTACAAATTTTTCAACTATTTGTCTTGCTAAATCTATTGTAATCTCTTTTTTGTTAAAAGATGATTGTGCAATTAATGATACAATTGCGCCTTCTAATTCTCTGACGTTAGATTTGATGTTTTTTGCAACATATTCAACAATATCATTTGGCATTTCTACCCCGTCACGATATAATTTGTTTTGTAAAATAGCTACTCTAGTTTCAAAATCAGGTCGTTGTAACTCTGCAGATAATCCCCATTTAAATCGAGATAGTAAGCGTTGCTCAATATCCTGCATGTCAACTGGAGCTTTGTCAGAAGTTAAAATGATCTGTTTTCCGTTTTGGTGTAAATGATTGAAAATATGAAAGAATACATCTTGTGTACCTGCTTTACCAGATAGAAATTGTACATCGTCAATAATCAAGACATCAATAATTTGATAGAAGTGAATAAAATCATTTCTATTATTCTTTCTATCAGCATCGGTATATTGCTGAATAAATTTTTCTGCCGCAATATATAAAACTGTTTTTTCGGGGTATTTGTCTTTTACATCAACGCCAATAGCATGTGCAATGTGAGTTTTACCTAAACCAACACCACCAAAAATTAATAGAGGGTTAAATGCTGTTCCGCCTGGTTTGTTTGCAACTGCTAAACCCGCAGATCTTGCTAATCGGTTTGAATCTCCTTCTAAGAAATTTTCAA
>CAJXHW010000322.1 GCA_913054565.1 uncultured Kordia sp.
ATTTCTTGAAAAATAAATCTAAAGCGTACCTTAAAATACTAGAAAATAAAGACTAATGGTATAAGTTTTGTAACAAAAAGATTACAATTGGTACTAATATTAAAATTGTTATTTCAATGAAATTAAAAACAAATGCAATTATAGTTGGTTTACTATTTATGTTGTCTAGTTTTACTGCACTGCACAAATATTATGTGAGTGTTACAGATGTAGAGTACTCATTAGTAAATAAATCATTACAAATCACATCACGTTTATTTATTGATGATTTTCAAAATGTGTTACAAGAACGTTACGGGGCTTCAATAAAACTAGAGGATAAAATATCTGATGTTTATGTAGAAAAATACTTTAAAAAGAAACTCTTAATTGAGGTCAATAATACTTTAAAAAGTTACACTTATATCGGTAAAGAATTTGATGGCGATATGTTACATTGTTATTTTGAAGTAGAAAATGTTAGTGATATCCAATCTATTACAGTAACAAATAAACTGTTAATAGAGTTGTTTGAAGGACAACAAAATATAACTCATATTACGATAAATGATAAAAAGAAAAGTTTTTTACTAATTAAAGACAACTCTTCTGGGGTGTTAAAGTTATAATAAATAGTAGTTAACTATCATAAAAAAAGTTATTTTCACAAAAAAAATAATAATCAATGAAGCAAAGTAAGTATCTAGTTCTTTCCATGATGTTCCTTGTTGGTGGAATTTCATTCGCTCAAGACAAAGCAAAAGAAGAAGTGCGTGAAGGCGGACATAACAACACTAACAAATTCAGACAGCTGTACCAAGAGTTTTCAACTCCTAACCAGTACAGAACTGCGTCAGGGGCTCCTGGACATGCGTACTATCAGCAAAAAGCTGATTATAAAATTAACTTGGAACTGGATGATGTAAATCAAAAGATATCAGGAGAAGAGACGATCACTTATACAAATAATTCGCCAGATGATTTAGAATATTTATGGTTGCAATTAGATCAGAATATTCGTGCTAAAGATTCTCAATCTCATTTAAAAGATGGTGGAGGTGTACCAGCAGCTGATCAACCAGGTACATTTGTAGGTAAACATTTTGACGCAAAATTTGATGGAGGTTTCAACATTCAGCATGTAAAAGATGCAAATGGGAAAGCAATGAAATATGTTATTAATCAAACAATGATGCGTGTAGATATTGCAAAGCCGCTAAAAGCAGGAGAGAAGATTTCTTTTTCTATAAAATGGTGGTATAATATTAATGACCATGTTAATGGTAGAGGACGCTCAGGGTATGAGTACTTTAAAAAGGATGACAACTATTCTTATGTTATAGCACAATTTTTTCCAAGAATGTGTGTGTATAATGATGTTGAAGGTTGGCAAAATTACCAGTTTTGGGGGAATGGAGAATTCGCTTTAGCTTTTGGTGATTATGATGTAAATATTACTGTGCCTGCAGATCATATTGTTGATGGTACTGGAGAATTACAAAATAGAAAAGAAGTGTTTTCTAAAACGATGATGAATCGTTATAATAAAGCAAGAAAATCATTTGACAAGCCAGTTATGATTGTAACTCAAGACGAGGCTGAAGCAAATGAAAAGAGTCGTTCTACTAAAAAGAAAACCTGGAAGTTTAGTGCTAAAAACGTTAGAGATTTCGGATTTACTTCTTCAAGAAAATATATTTGGGATATGCAAGCTGTGAAGCTTGGTGAGCGTACTGTTATGGCGGTGTCATTATACTCTAAAGAAGGAAACCCATTATGGGAAGAGTATTCAACCAAAGCAGTTGTAAGTACATTAAAATCGTACTCTGATAAAACATTTAATTATCCGTATCCTAAAGCAATTTCGGTACATGCTAAAAATCAAGGGATGGAATATCCTATGATTTGCTGGAATTACGGTCGTCCAAATGAAGACGGTACATATAGCGATAGAACTAAATACGGAATGATTAGTGTAATTATTCATGAAGTTGGTCATAATTTCTTCCCAATGATTGTAAATTCTGATGAACGTCAATGGGGATGGATGGATGAAGGTTTAGATACGTTTATGCAATACATTGCTGAGCAAGATTTTGGAACTTGGTTTCCAGAAGCTATTGCACCAAATGAAAAATACCCATCTCGTAGAGGTGAACCTGCTAAGATTGTTAACTACATGAAGGGAGATCAAAGTTTTATTACCCCAATTATGTCTAATCCTGAAAATGTATACCAATTAGGTAATAATGCGTATGGGAAGCCAGCAACAGCATTAAATATTTTAAGAGAAACTGTAATGGGGAAAGAATTATTTGACCATGCATTTAAAACCTATTCTCAACGTTGGATGTTTAAACACCCGTCACCTGAAGATTTCTTTAGAACAATGGAAGACGCTTCTGGAGTAGATTTAGATTGGTATTGGAGAGGATGGTTTTACTCAACAGACTATGTAGATATAGGAGTTAAGAATGTTAAGAAGTTTTATGTAAGTTCTAAACCAACTGCAATAATCAAAAAAATGATGGAAGCAAGAGGGATGAAAGAATCAGACTTACCACCATTAGTGTATATGGCGGAAGAAGGTAGTGAAGATTTTACAGATAAATTAGCAGAGGGTTCAGCGTTAGATAACTCATCTACTTTAAATGAGTATATGATGGATAATTTTACAGCAGAAGAACGCGCTAAAATGGGAACTCCAAAGTATTTCTATGAGATAGAATTTAATAAGCCAGGTGGTTTAGTAATGCCTTTAATAGTTGAATACAAATATGCAGATGGTTCTGTTGAAAATATTACTTATCCTGCTCAAGTATGGAGAAAGAATGATAACGAAGTTAAAAAAGTGATTGCCTCAGAGAAGGAATTAATTAGTATTACTGTAGATCCTAATTTAGAAACAGCAGATATTGATGTAACAAACAACTCTTGGCCTAAACAAGAAACGGAAAACAAATTTGATGCCTTTAAAAATAAAGTAAAAGGATAATAGTTTTGTATATAATAATAAAAAAAGCCAACTCATTTGAGTTG
>CAJXHW010000323.1 GCA_913054565.1 uncultured Kordia sp.
AATATAAGAAAATAAATAATATATTACTCAAATTAGTATAACCACAAATTTATAAGATATGAAAAAAGTAATTTTAACATTAGCATTCGGTTTATTTTTTGTTGCATTTTCAAACGCACAAGAAAAAACTGAAGTTGTAGCTGTAAAAACAGAAACTACTACAGCAACTAAAAAAGCATGTACGGCAAAAAAAGCATGTTGCGCAAGTAAAGCAGTAGCTGGATCAGAGAAATCTGTTGAAGGAAATGCTGGTAAGGCAACTAAAGCATGTACTATGTCTAAAGAAAAGTGTGCTAAAGCAAAAAAAGAATGTAAAGCTTCAAAGGCAGTTTCTGGATCAGAGAAATCAAGTGAAGGTAATCCTGGTAAAGCAACAAAAGCATGTTCTAAGTCTAAAGCTTCTTGCTCAAAAGCAAAGAAAACGTGTTCTAAAAAAGCTTAATGTAATTTAAAACTAAATCATAAAAAAAAGCCGCTCAATTGAGTGGCTTTTTTTTATGATTTAATTATTTCTAAAAACTAATTCATCATCAAAAGCATCTAATAATATAGAGCTATTAGTTGTTACTTTACCAGAAAGAATCTCTTTTGATAATTGGTTTAGCACTAAGCGTTGTATAACTCGTTTTACAGGTCTTGCTCCAAACTGTGGGTCAAATCCTTTTTCTGCTAATAATGCTATGGCTTCTGGAGTGGCATCTAGATTTATTTGTTGCTCTCCAACCAATTTTTTCACCCAATTTAATTGTAAATGAACTATTTGCTCAATATCAGATTTTCCTAATGGTGTAAATAATACTATATCATCTATACGGTTTATAAACTCTGGACGAACAGTTTGTTTTAATAATCCTAAAACTTCTATTTTTGCAGCTTCTATAGCTGTATCAATATCAGGTATAGCTGTAAATTTATCTTCAATAATACTACTTCCAATATTAGAGGTCATTATAATTATAGTATTTTTAAAATCTGCAACACGTCCTTTATTATCTGTTAGTCTACCTTCATCTAATACTTGTAATAAAATATTAAAAGTATCAGGGTGGGCTTTTTCAATTTCATCTAATAATACTACAGAATACGGACGTTGTCTTACGGCTTCAGTTAACTGCCCACCCTCATCATAACCTACATATCCAGGAGGTGCACCTACTAATCTGCTCACAGCATGTTTTTCTTGATATTCACTCATATCAATTCTTGTCATTGCATTTTCATCATCAAAAAGATACTGTGCTAAAGACTTTGCTAACTCTGTTTTTCCAACTCCTGTAGTTCCTAGAAATAAAAAGGAACCAATAGGTTTTTTAGGATCTTGTAAGCCTGCTCTAGAACGGCGAATAGCGTCAGAAACAGCTTCTATAGCTTCATTTTGGCCAATAACACGTTTGTGTAATTCTGTTTCTAACTGCAATAATTTTTCTCGTTCAGATTGTAGCATTTTGCTTACAGGAATTCCAGTCCACTTGGCTACAATTTCAGCCACATCATCATTAGTAACCTCCTCTTTTATTAGGGCGTTTTCTTGTTGTTCAGCTAATGTTATTTTTAAAGCATCTAATTTCTCTTGTGTATCTTTAATTTTACCATAACGCAATTCAGCAACAGCTCCATAATTACCTTCTCTTTCGGCACGTTCGGCTTCTAATTTGTAGGTTTCTATAGCTTCTTTAGCTTCTTGTACGTCTTCAACAACAGCTTTTTCACTTTCCCATTTGGCATTAATAACATTACGCTCATCTTTTAAATTTGCTAATTCATGATGTAATGCTTTTAACTTTACTTTATCATTCTCACGTTTAATTGCTTCAATTTCAATTTCTAATTGCATTATTTTACGGTCTAAAGCATCTAAATCTTCTGGCTTTGAGTTCATTTCCATGCGCAATTTAGATGCAGCTTCATCAATTAAATCAATAGCTTTATCTGGTAAAAAACGATTTGTGATATAACGTTGTGATAATTTGACCGCAGCAATTATGGCTTCATCTTTTATTTGAACTTTATGGTGTGCTTCATATTTTTCTTTGATTCCTCTTAAAATTGAAATTGCACTTTCTGTATCAGGTTCATCCACCGTAATTTTTTGGAAGCGGCGCTCTAGGGCTTTATCCTTTTCAAAGTATTTTTGATATTCATCTAAGGTTGTTGCTCCAATAGCTCTTAACTCTCCTCTAGCAAGTGCAGGTTTTAAAATATTTGCTGCATCCATTGCTCCTTGACCGCCACCTGCGCCAACTAGGGTGTGTATTTCATCAATAAACAATACAATATCACCATTGGATGAAGTTACCTCTTTAATCACAGCTTTTAAGCGTTCTTCAAACTCTCCTTTAAATTTAGCACCAGCAATTAAGGCCCCCATATCTAAAGAATAAATGACTTTATCTTTTAAATTTTCCGGAACATCACCTTGAATAATTCTGTGTGCTAATCCTTCTGCAATAGCAGTTTTACCAACACCAGGTTCACCAACTAACATTGGGTTATTTTTGGTTCTTCTAGATAGTATTTGAAGGATACGACGAATTTCTTCATCACGACCAATTACGGGATCTAGTTTACCTGTTTCTGCAAGTTCATTAAGGTTTATAGCATATTTGTTTAGTGAATTGTATGTTTCTTCTGCAGATTGAGAAGTTACACGTTCACCTTTACGTAACTCTGTAATTGCACTTTCTAAACCTTTGAGTGTTACACCTTGATCTTTTAAAATTTGTGCAACTTTACTTTTCGATTTAAAAATAGCTATAATTAAATGTTCAACAGATACAAACTCATCAGTCATTTTTTTAGCAATAATTGCAGCGTCATTTAAAGTCTCTGATGTCACTCTAGATAATTGTATTTGTCCGCCAGTAACTTTAGAAAAACTTTTAAGTTGGCTATCAATTAACTGTTCAAATAATTGACTATTAACGTTCAGTTTTTTTAAAAGGTATGGTGTAACATTTTCATCTGTAGTTAATATGGCTTTGAAAATATGTTCGTTTTGAATTTCTTGATGTGT
>CAJXHW010000324.1 GCA_913054565.1 uncultured Kordia sp.
GATAAGCCTTCATTTGACCATGATAAATCTGATGAATCAAAAATAAATAGGTTTTCTGCTATGCTATTTTTAACATTCATTGTCTTACCAATAAAAATTCGCATTTGTTTTTTAGAAAGCCTAATATGTCCTGTATCTTCCAACTGTTTGGCATAAACCAACGTACTTTCATGCAATGCGGCTGTAGTGTTTAAATAGTACTTTAAAGCTACTGATTGTGCTAAATTTAGCATGATAATATGTGCTACATCAACCGATAGGTCTTGTACTTGAATTTTATCAAAATCAACTTCAATGTCAGACCCAAAACAAACATTAGAGATTTCTGTTAACAAATCTTCTTGATTAATGAAGTTTGAAGATAACAATCCAAACACCTCATTTATAATGGTATCAGAGCAATTTAAAAACACTACACTACCATAATCTTTTAAATAGATATACTGATCTTTTGCTACTTCAAATAGCAAAAAAGAATGTTCCCTTTTTAAAGGCTCAAATGTATAGGATAACCGAAAAGCTCTTAAATCAATTCGGTTATCTAAATGATAGGCTACTACGTTATAACTCATTTTTTACACCATTAAAAGTCATCGTCATCGTTTTTAAATTTTGACAACTTAGTTACTGAATTTTTCAGTACTACATCTTCATTATCATAAGTATCATCATTAGATAAAAACTTATAGCTTAACATTTTGTAATACAATTTTGCAGCTAAAAAGTCCGATGATTTTTCATGTTTATTAGGGCATAACTCAACAATATCAAACCCTACAATATTTTTAGCTTCAAACACTTTTTTTAAAAAATCTAATGTTTCATACCAAAACAACCCTCCTGGTTCTGGAGTACCTGTAGAAGGCATTAATGACGGGTCAATAGCATCTAAATCAAATGTAATAAATACATTTTCTGTTAATTGATCTATCACATCTTCAACCCAATAATCATTAGTAGCCATATCATGAGCAAAAAACGTTTTATCAGGGTTCATAACTGACTTTTCAGACACATCCATACTCCTAATTCCTACTTGTATTAAGTTTGTAGTCTGACTAGCTTCATAAACAGCACAAGCGTGATTGCATGATGAGCCTTCATACTCTTTTCTTAAGTCGGCATGCGCATCAATATGCAATACAGTAAGGTTATTAAAACACTCATTAAATGCTCTAATTGTACCTATAGAAATAGAATGCTCACCTCCAAAAATTGTTACAAACTTATTTTTGTTAATGTACTTTTTAGTCGTTTGATGCACGGCTTCAACCATTGCTTCTGGCGATGTGTTTTCTGTAACCGCATCTGCTAAATACACTCCATTTTTATAAACTTCAGTATCAGTTTCAATATCGTACAACTCCATGTTTTCTGAAGCATTTAAAAAAGCTTCAGGACCTTTGTCTGCCCCTTTTTGCCATGTACTTGTGCCATCATAAGGCACAGGAATTAATACTGTTTTTGCAGTTTCTAATTTTGCGTACTGATCAGGAATTCCTGCATAATTATTTTTCATAACCTAAAATCTTTAAAAAATCGTTGTGTGTTTGTTTCTCTTTAAATACTGAGGTAGCTACTATACCATCCTCATTTTTATTAATTAATATGTGTTTTGGTTGCGGTATCAAACAATGCTGTAAGCCACCATAACCACCTATACTTTCTTGATAAGCACCCGTATTGAAAAACCCTATATAAAGAGGTTTTTCTTTATGGTATTTTGGTAAATATATGGCGTTTATATGCTGCTCAGAGTTGTAATAGTCATCACTATCACAGGTTAAACCTCCTAACAACACACGTTCATAATTATCTTCCCACCGGTTAATTGGCAACATTATAAACCGTCTGTTAATGGCCCAACTGTCAGGAAGAGTTGTAATAAAAGAAGAGTCAATCATATTCCAACTTTCTCTATCATTCTGTTTTTTCTGATACAATACTTTATAAATATTTGCACTTGTTTCTCCTACAGTAAAACTTCCAAATTCAGTAAAAATATGTGGTACAGGAACTTCTGCTTCATCGCAAGCTTGTTTAATTTGATTAATGATCTCATCTATCATGTATTCATAATCGTAATCAAAAGCTAGTGATGTTTTTATTGGAAAACCACCTCCAATATTTAAACTATCTAGTGTTGGACAAATACGTTTTAAATCAATGTAAACTTTTAAGCATTTATTCAATTCATTCCAATAATAAGCGTTATCTCTTATCCCTATATTGATAAAAAAATGTAACATTTTAAGCGCCACTTTTTTATTGTTTTTGATCTCGTTTCTATAAAAATTTAAAATGTTTTTATAACCAATACCAAGTCTAGACGTATAAAACTCAAACTTTGGCTCTTCTTCAGAGGCAATACGAATTCCTATTTTAAATTTTCGTTTAGCTTGCTCTGTTAACAAATCAATTTCCTCATAGTTATCAATAATTGGTATGCAATTTTTATAACCAGAGTTAATCAGTTTAGCAATGTTTGCAACATACTCATCACGTTTAAAGCCATTACAAATGATATAGTTTTTAGTGTTGATACTGCCAGACGCTATCAGACTATCAATAATATTCAAATCAAAAGCCGATGAGGTTTCTAAATGAATATCATTGCGTAATGCCTCATCTAAAACATGTTTAAAGTGTGAACTTTTTGTGCAATAAGAATAATGGTACTTTCCTTTGTAACCATGATTTTTCATGGCTTTATTAAACCATTTCTTAGCCAACTGTATATTTTCTGATACTTTAGGTAAGTATGTTAATTTTAAAGGTGTACCATATTTTTCTATTAACTGCATGAGGTCTATATCATGAAATTGTAGCTCTTGTTGTGTATTGAGTTTGAATTCCTCTTGAGGGAAATCAAAAGTTTGATGTATTAAATCAATATATTTAGTGTTCATTTTATTTTAAATTAAAGTCAATGTTTTTTTAGAAAGCATAGGCTTTCAAAACTATTCATGAACTTTAACTCAAACTCTTAAATTTAAATAGATATTACGCAATC
>CAJXHW010000325.1 GCA_913054565.1 uncultured Kordia sp.
TCAATTAAAAAAATATTTTATAAAGCAATAAAGCCTTTCGTACGAAAGGCTTTTTCTATTTAAAAACAAAAATGCGCTTTTTTTTTGTTACAAATTAGAAATACAATCGTCTTAATTATAAGAGCTAACTAAATGACTATGAATCAAACCGCGTTTTTAAATCTGGTATTACCCTTTAAGGATAAGTTGTACCGCATGGCAAAACGTCTTTTAGTTTCAAATGAAGAAGCCGAAGATGCTACTCAAGAAATACTGATGAAGTTATGGGCAAATAAATCGAAAATTAGCTCTTATAAAAATGCAGAAGCATTTGCAATGACGATGACTAAAAATTATTGTTTTGACAGATTAAAATCAAAACAAGCACAAAGTTTAAGAATTGTACATAGCAACTATAAAGATGAAACTACACAATTACAAAAGCAAGTAGAACATCAAGACAGCTTAGATTGGGTAGAAAGATTAATGCAACAATTACCTACTCAACAACGTATGGTAATGCAATTAAGAGACATTGAACACTATGAGTTTTCTGATATTTCTAAAGTATTAGACATGAAAGAAACCGCAGTGAGGGTAACGCTTTCACGAGCAAGAAAAACAATTAGAGAACAACTAATACAAAAACACAACTATGGCATTAAATAACATAGAACAATTGTTAAAAAAATATTTAGAAGCGGAAACTTCTATAAATGAAGAGCAAGAGTTACAACGCTATTTTTCTTCTCCAAATGTGGCGCCGCACTTGGAAGAATACCGAGCTTTGTTTCAATACTTTTCTATAGCTAAAAATGAAAAAACTAATGTAACAGTCGCATTAAAACCTAGAATAAAGTATTTAAAATGGGGATCTGTTGCTGCGTGTATCATTTTTGCACTTGGCTTTTTTACTTTCAATACAATGAACAAAAACAATGAACATGAAGAAGCATTATTAGCGTATTATCAAACTAAAGAAGCGTTAAACATTGTGTCAGAACAGTTTAATGCAGGAACTACAAAAATCAAGTACTTAAATGCATTTGAAACATCAAAACAACAAATTTTCAAATCAAATCATTAATCACAATCAATAAAATTAATAACAATGAGAAAAATAATATTAATACTAGCAATGGCTTTATTGCCGATAATATCATCAGCACAAAGCTATTTTGACTCTTTAGAAGATCAAGACGATGTTACATCTGTAATCGTTAATGCAAATATGTTCAACTTAATGAGCAAAATTGATATTAGCGCAGACGATCCAGAAGCACAAGAATATTTAAGTTTAATTAAAGACATCACCAGTTTAAAGGTGTTTGTTTCTAAAGAAGGAAAGTCTACAGAAAAAATGAAACAAATGCTGGGGCAATATCTTAAAAAATCTAATTTACAAGAATTAATGCGTATTAAAGACGGTGACAATAACGTCAAATTCTTTATGAAAGAAGGGAGTAATCCAAATCGTGTTAGTGAACTATTAATGTTTGTACAAGGTGCAGAACTGAAATTAGATGGAAAAAATGCAGAAACTGTTTTATTAACCTTAACTGGAGATTTTGACTTAAATAAAGTGTCAAAATTAACTAAGCAAAAGAACATCCCTGGCGGTGAACACTTAAAAAAAGTTAAAAAGAAATAAACATAACTATTACGCTCTATTAGAACATTCTAACAGAGCGTAAACTTATAATCGCAATCAAAATGAAATCAATCAAAAATATTATTTCAATTGTACTAATAGTAGTAACTATAGTAAGTTGTAGTAACAAACCTTCTTTGCAAAAATACTATATAGAAAATCAAGAAAATCAAAACTTTATGGTTATTGATATTCCTACAAGCATTTTAAATATTAATGAAGATTCACTTTCTGCAAAGCAGCTAACAACATTTAAATCTATTAAAAAGGTGAATTTCTTAGGTTTTAAAAAAACTTCTGAAAAATTTGGCGGTATACCTAACCGAAAGTAAAAAAGTAAAAAATATCCTTGCTGATAATGCCTATAAACCCCTTATAAAATATGGCGGAAATAACAAGGGAGCTGTTATTAAGTATTTAGGATCTGACAATGCAATTGAAGAAGTTGTTATTTATGGTACTGATGAAACGAAAGGCTTTGGTATAGTTCGTGTATTAGGAAATGATATGAATCCAGCGCAACTAATTGAACTCATAGAAGTATTAAAAAAATCAAAACCAAACTCTGAATCTTTTAAAGATATTGCAAAATTCTTTTAAATAAAAAGGCAGCTAATAGCTGCCTTTTTTAATGTTTATTCCAATTTAAGTATCCTCCTTTTAAATCGTATATTTCTTTAAAACCTAATTCTGATAGAATTTTAGCGGTTTTACCACTACGCCCTCCACTCTTACAATAAACCGCTATAGGCTTATCTTTATCAAGCTTGCTTAATTGGTCTTTAAAATCTTTATCAAAATAATTTATCAATGCTGCGTTAGTAATCACACCGTTTCTCCACTCCTCTGGTGTTCTAACATCAACTAGTTGAACATCTTCTTCTGATATTTTTTTCTCAAAAGCAATCTGCTCTAAAACTGTTATTTTAGGAGTCGTTTCTTGTACACAAGATAACAACAAGCATACAAATGCAAAAATACAACTTTTCATAACTATTAATTTGATAAGACTACTACGTCTCCATTCCATACAGAAAACCCCCCATTTAAACTATACGCCGACGTAATGGCACACATAAGGTTTAATACAGCACAGGCTTCTGTGCTTCTAGCTCCTGATTGACAATACACATAAAAATTATGAGTTTTATCCAATTCATTGACTTTATCAAGGAATAATTGAGGCTGTTTTACATCAATATTTATAGCATCAGGCAATGCTCCTTCTGCATATTCATCAAAAGTTCTGACGTCTAAAATTATCGCCTTATCATCTTGCAACAATTGCTCTCTCCATTCATTAATATTCAAATCTGCCATAAATACACTTTTTATTAAACATCAAAATTAAGTGTTCTCATTAAA
>CAJXHW010000326.1 GCA_913054565.1 uncultured Kordia sp.
CTTCTATTTTTTCTTGTTTGGAAACTCGTAAACAACTCCAGTCAAAATCATGCTGCTCTAAATTCCCGGTTTTATAATGGCATACATTATTAACTAGTTGTTTTTTTACTCGTGGTAAATGTTCTTTGGGTGTAGTTGATAATTTGTGACGATCTGATGGGCTTAAGGTTCTGAATTGATTTAATAAATCCAGTTCACTTATGACATTGTAGTCGATTAGAAAAAGTAAATTGAAATTTTTAGATTCAATTGCAGCATAGGATTTAAATGTATTTTCTTGACAAAACCTATTTTTGGATAAGACTTCATTTTTCCAACCAAATTTATCTTTACGATCCTCAAATGATTTTAAATCTTTGCCATATTCATACGAATTATCGAAAAGTTGAATAACATGAAATGGTTTGTTGTTCATAAGACGAAAATACAAAATGAGCCAATAAAAAAGCCTTTCAATTGAAAGGCTTTTTTATTACTTTATAATTTCGCTGACAACATTGCCCGAATTTCCATTCGTAAATTCAATTTCTAGTAAGGCGCAAATTGTAGGTGCTATATTTGTAACTGGATTGTATTCATGAGACCCCCCCTTATTGATTCCTGCTCCGTAAAACAACATTGGTATATGCGTATCGTAACTATATGGAGAGCCATGGGTTGTGCCTCCTTTTTTATCATACCCGTCACTTAAAATTGAAGGTGTATAAATGAAAACAATATCTCCTGAGTACTTTTGGTTGAATCCTTTTTGGACCAATGCTAATAAGCCTTCAGTAAAATACGTGGTTTCAAGAGTTCTAGAAGTTACGGTTTTATAAACTTTTTTGTGTTTAACCAATTCATCAGCAATTGTTTGTGCGACAAACGCTCTGTTTAGTTTTTCTTTCTTTAAGTGCTTTTCGCTTAAAAAGATATTATTGTTTTGCACGTATTCTATTAATTTTTTTTCTCCAAATTTATCTTTGGCAATATCTTTAATATGGTCGTTTATTTTTTTGCTACTTCTAAATCCAGCAGGAAGTTTATTGTCTTTCAAATAATTTGGATTTTCTGTCACCGCATGGTCTGCAGTTAAAAATACCGTGTAGTTTCCTTTACCAACTGTTTTGTCTAAATGGTTTAGTAATTTTTCAATTTCTAAATCCATACGTATATAAGTGTCTTCAACTTCAATTGAATTCGGAGCAAACTTATGTCCAATACCATCTGTAGCAGAATAACTTACGGCTAATAAGTCTATATATTCTCCTTGTCCCATTTTTTCATTGTCAATAGTGGCAAGAGCTAAATCGGTTAAAATACTATTTCCTTGTGGAGTGTTCTTCAGTAAATTAAACCCTTCCTTTTTTTTGATTTTTTTCAAATCATGTGGAAAAACAGGAGCATCTTCAGTCTTAAATTTTTCTTCATATTTATTATCATCAGAAGTACTACTTGTGTACGTTGATATATCGTAATAGGTGTTCCAGGTTTCGTTAACATACTTTTCTGCAATACCAGAATCATTAAATTCTTTTACCCATTTTGGTAATTCATTCATATAATAGGTGCTGGTAATAAACTTCCCTTTTTTAGTGTCGTACCAGTATGCGGCGTTGGCAGAATGACCTGCCGGTAGAATAGCGCCTCTATCTTTTAAACTTAAACCAATTACTTTCCCATTCATATTTTGTGCCAAATGTAATTGGTCTCCAATGGTGTTCGTAACCATTCTATGAGGTGATTTTTCACCTTGTTTAGTATCACTTCCTACAGTTTTATAATCTTTATCATCAACACAGTACACACTTTTCTGTTCGTATTTATGGTACCAATCATTACCCATTATTCCATGGTTTTCTGGTGTTGTTCCTGTATACGCAGAAGCATGACCAACGGCAGTATACGTAGGGGTATAATTTAAATGTCCATTTTTTAAGTTGAATCCATCATTTAATAATCTGTTGAATCCACCATTACCATACCTGTGCTTGAAACGGGTTAAATAGTCATAACGCATTTGGTCAATTACAATTCCGACAACTAATTTTGGTTTTGCCGAACTTGTTGTTGAATTATGTGAGTTTTGGTTTACTTGTTTATTACAACTTGCAACTAATACTATGGAAAGTATTAGTGTAAAAAAATGTTTCATCTCTAAAGGGTGTAATTATGAATTTCGCAAAGATACTATTTTAAGGCCTTGTGAGTTTATAGAAAGTATTATTTTAGCAAAAAAGGAACTGCATGAATTATTTAGAGCATTTTGGAAAGTACTTTTTAATGCTGGGGCAGGTTTTTAAAAGACTTCAAAAAGGAAAGGTGTTTTGGGAAATGCTAATGAGAGAGGTTGAAGATTTAGGGTTAAAATCGCTTGGGATTATTATGTTTATCTCCTTTTTTATAGGAGGTGTAGTAGCAATACAAACAGCGCTAAGTGTTGATAATCCGTTAATTCCAAGGTATTTAATTGGGTTTGCAACAAAGCGTTCTATGATTTTGGAATTCGGTCCAACTTTTACGTCTATTATTTTAGCTGGAAAAGTGGGGTCTTATATTGCTTCTAGTATGGGAACTATGCGTGTTACTGAACAAATTGACGCCTTAGAAGTGATGGGCGTTAATTCATTAAATTATTTAGTGCTACCTAAAACTATTGCAACTCTATTCTTTTATCCGTTATTGGTGTTAATCGCCATGTTTTTAGGTATTGTAGGTGGATGGGCCGCAGGACTCTTAACGGATCTTTTTTATTCAGTTGATTATATAGATGGAATTCGATTGGAGTTCGATCCTTATTTCATAAAATATGCACTAATAAAAACGGTTGTGTTTGCCTTTGTTATTGCAACTGTTCCTGCCTATCATGGTTATTATGTTAAAGGAGGTTCTCTAGAAGTGGGAAGAGCAAGTACGGCGGCAGTAGTTTGGACAAGTGTTTCCATTATTACATTAAATTATTTCTTAACTCAAATGCTTTTAGGATAATGATAGAAGTTAATAATTT
>CAJXHW010000327.1 GCA_913054565.1 uncultured Kordia sp.
GTGTGAAACAACTGTACGTTTACCACTTATAGAAGCGAGTGCAGCACTACAAACAAAAATAGATAAATTTATAACATCATTATAATTTACTATAACAACAGCATTAAAACAATAAAGCCCTAAGTTAACTTAGGGCTTTATTGTTTGTGTTTTTTACTAAGAAAAACTATTTTTAAACTCAGTAGGCGTCATACCGGTATGTTTTTTAAACTGACGGTTAAATGTAACAGTAGATTTGTATCCGCAATCTAATGCAACATGAACAATTTTGTAATCAGGGTTTTCAGTTAATAGCTTTTTAGCATAATCAACTCTGTGTTCATTAATGAAATCTTGAAAATTTTTATGGTATAAGGTGTTAATTACTTGTGAAACTAAATATTCTTTTTCATTTAATTTGTTAGAAAAACTTGCGAGGTTCAAATCTAAATCAGAAAGAATTTCAATGGATCCTACTAGTTTTTCAATATCTATTTTCATCTCTGCAGTTTTATCAGTATCTAGTTTTAAAGTGCCGTATTTGTTTTTAGGTTTAATTAATTTTTTAAGAGTGACTTCCTGATTGTTGTATTTAAGTTCTTCATAACGAATTTTTATTTTTTTTAAGCCTAAAATAAAGGTGAGTATAAATGTAGTAATAGCAAAAATAATCTCGGTTATATCACTACTAACACCTCTAAAATACATTACAATAAAAGTCGCTGCAAAAGGAATAAAGTACAAAATAAACCAACTGTTAATAAATGTTTTTTGCCAGCTGTAACTCAAATCGTGTATTACCGAAACGGTATTACTAATTCCTTTTGAACCTTTATTAAACAGGTGTAAAGAATAAATGTACATGAGTAAATTGTAGGTAATAACCATAATAAAGTAAAGTGCCCCTGTAGTGTTCCAGTCGTTAGTTACTTTCTCTTCATCAATACCAATAATGAATTCGCGTAATACTTCGGTGTCTGTTTGATAAGCAATAAGCACTGTTAGCGAAAAAAAGACAAGAAAGGGTAGTGCAAATAATATTGTTTTTAACGACACTATTTTTTTGTTGTTTAAAACAAGCACATATATATAAATAAACAAGCCATCTAAAAAATACGTGGATTGATTTACAAAAACTAAATACCGAAACTTAAGCAAATAGCTTAAGTTGTTAGTTAAAATTTCTATTGTTGAGCGAAGCATTAATAATAATAAGTAGTAAAAGAGTACTTTTTCGGAAGGATACTTAAAACTGCTTTTTTGGTTGTATAATATTAAAATTATAAACAAGCTAATAATAAGTTGTGACGATAAAATATGCTCCATGATTGGTTTACTAAATATTCGTTTTTTTAAAATGCAAGTTATGGTAAGGTAAAAATACTCATCAAAATAACACCACCAAAAAAATATTAAGCTATTATTTTTTTACGTTAAAACAGAATCACAATACACATCAAATTAGTAAAAAAGATACTTCAAATTCTAATTTGAAGCGTTTCACCCCTTATGTATTAGTAGTTTTGAGCCATCATAACTCGAATTAAAATGAAAAAAACATTATTTTTAGTATGCTACTTTTTCTTATTTAATGCAGCAAATGCACAAGTAGGAATTGGTACAACAACACCAGATGCTAGTGCAGCTTTAGAAGTTGCATCAACAAATTTAGGCTTATTAATACCACGAATGACACAAGCCGAACGTGATGCTATTACCACACCCGCAACAGGATTATTAATTTACCAAACAGATAACACTTCAGGGTTTTATTATTTTAATGGAACTTTATGGACAACATTTGGTGGTGGTGATGCCGATTGGACAATATCAGGTAATGATATGTACAATGCTAATTCAGGAAATGTAGGTGTAGGAACTAATACTCCTACCGCAAAATTACATATTGAAGATGGTGGAGGTGTGTCACCAGTTTCTTTTAATCAAGATTTTGAAAGTGGTTTAGCGCCATTCACATCAACAATTAGTCCGTGGGTTATACAGGGAACTGATGTTAATGGAGGTGTAAATGCAGCAGGATCAGGTGCTATATCACATTTTGGAACTACTTCTATGGAATATACCACAGTAATTCCGGCTGGAGGAGCTACATTAAGTTTTTATTATAAAACTAGTAGTGAATATAATTATGATTTTTTACGTTTTTATATTGATGGTGTTTTACAGAACTCTTGGTCAGGAAACACAGCATCATTTATTCAAGTATCTTATCCACTTACTGCAGGTTCACATACTTTGGAATGGCGATATACAAAAGATGGTAGTCAAAATAGTTTTGATGATGCCGTTTATGTTGATGATGTGGTAATTTCAACCGCAGCAGTAAGTTCAACCGTATTGCGTGTTGTAGATGGAAATGAAGCTGCCGGTAAGGTTTTAACTTCAGATGCTTCAGGAAATGCATCATGGCAGGATTTGCCAGCTACGTCAGCGATACCACAAATGGTTTCTTTTCAAGGAATGCAAATACCCACATGTGACGTTGTAACTGTAGGTAGTACAGGAAGCTTTGTAACAACCATAAATGGTGTAGCTACAACAGTAAACTGGAATGTATTAACACGAAATACTACTACTGGAACTACAAAAACCGATGTGGATGGAGACACTATTTTGTTAGCCCCTTATAGACCTGAGCGTTTACAGGTACGTTATACATTTTCGCCAGCATTACCGTTTACACCACAAACCATAATTTTCACGGCAAATAATAGTCAATCTTTTCCTGATACCTTTAGTTTAAATTATTCAGCTAAGTCAGCAACATCACTTACGGTAAATATTACCCGTACTGATTTTTTTGGTGATGAGACTGCTGAGTGTTGGGCAGCACAATTCTATTTTGATGTGTTTATGACAGATTAAGACATTTTATATATATTTGACTTATGCTATTCATGTTTAAAGGTTAGTTCGGGTATTAGTTTTAAACGAAAAATAAGTCAATTTAAAGAGAGCAATTATTTGCTC
>CAJXHW010000328.1 GCA_913054565.1 uncultured Kordia sp.
GTTTTCTTAGTAACCTAAATAAACTAATTCATTATTTACATAATTTTTAAAGTGGCAGTAGTTGATATTTTGGTTTTCATTTATACCTTAATTTTCAAGAATTTGTTTATTCAAATTAAATTCTGTTTTTATTTTAGAAAGAACTTTACTCGGAGACATATTATTAAAAGATTTGACAATTACTATTTCTGGTTTTATATGTTTAAATACCAGCGCTTTTTTTATATCTGCTGCGTTTAACCCAGGTAATGTTTCTTCAATTATTACAATGTGACTACGATTTTTAATGATATGAGTTAAAGCATTAAACCCATCGGAAAAAACATGAATATTCGTAACTCCTTTGTTAAGGAAAAATATTTTTAAGGTGTTTGTGTAGTTTCGATCACTATGTGCGAGTACTATTTTCATTATCTATTACAATACATAATTTAACATATTGCAAGATATAAAGCAGGTACTATAAATACTATAAGCGCCAACACGTATTTACTACGTATTAGTACGTATTTTTAGTTTGATAAGATGACATTTCTGTTGAGTAAGGCCCAATTGGTTAAGACATTATTTCCTTTTTTTAAGTCTAATTTGTCTATAATATTACTACGATGTTTTTCAACTGTTCGGATAGAAACCGAAAGTGAATCAGCTATGTCTTGATTGGAGATTTCTTGAGCAATTAGTTTTAATATTTTAGTTTCAGAAAGTGTCAGTAAACTCAATTTTTTAAGTTCATCACTTGCATTTTGTAGTGGTTGATCGTCTATAGATTTACTAAAATATACTTTGTTGTTTAGCACTTCATTAATACAATGTTCAATTTCAAAAAAGGTATCTTCTTTTAGTAAATAACCATCTATTTGAAAGGCTTTTGCTTGTACAATATAATAGGATTCTTTATGAAAAGATAGAATAATAAATTTGGTTTTAGCACCTTTTTCTCGTGCCATTTTAATGACTTCAAAACCTGTAAGTACAGGCACGTCAATGTCTAATAATGCAATATTAGGTTGTAACTTCAAGATTAACTCTAAAGCTTGTATTCCATTCGTTGCTTGCCCAATAACATTGTATCCATTGGCTTTTAATTCTTCATTTAAGCCTTTTAGCAACATTGGATGATCGTCTGCAGTAACTATGGTGATTTTCTTATCCATTTTCTATTGGAATACTTAATGTTAATATTGTCCCTTTTCCTAAATTACTTTGTAAATCAATATAGGCGTTTATGATCCTAGCACGTTCAAATAATGTCTTTAAGCCTAAACTTAAACTTTTTTGCTTAGCTTCAATATCAAAGCCTTTTCCATTATCATTTATAGAGATTTTAACAGTTTCTCTTTCCTTTTCAATATGAAGTTCAACAGCCTTCGCTTCAGAATGTTTTACAATATTACTTAAACTTTCTTGAATTATACGATATAAATGTAGTTCTGATTCTTTTGATAGTAGATTATCAACATTTTCTATTTCTTCTGTGAAAAATAAGTCAGTATTTTCATTAATATCAAATACCAAAGCATTGATCGCAGTGGTAAGCCCCAAACGTTCTAAATTGGAAGGATGCAAGCCACGTGAAATACTTCGGATTTCTTCTAAAGTTGAACTTGCCAAATTTTCCATAGTAGCATTGCCAGTATTTTTAGTTTGTTTTGAAAGTAACATGAGCTTTTGACCAACGCTATCGTGTAAATCTCTTGCCAAACGCGAACGTTCTTTTTCTTGTTCGTTGATGAGTTCTTGCGAGAATTGCTCTTGCATTTCTTGTTGTTTTTTAGCAAAAGTATTAGAACGAATCAAGTAGATAATGATAAATACGGCTAACAATCCAATTCCGCCAAACAGCATCCATTGCGATTTTATTTTGCTTTCTTTTTGTGCTAATTCCGTTTTTGTTTCGGCAATTTCACGTTCCTTAACAAGCTGCAAGCTGTCCTTTACTTTTTCTTTTCGAAAGTCATACGTTAATTGTATTTCCTGAACCTTTTTTACATTGTCAATATTTATAATAGAATCGTTATAGGTATAATGTAGCGCAATGTTTTTATATGCTTCTTTATAACGATTCATTGCCTTTAAAGTAGTTGCTTTTTGAAGATATGCTTTGACTAATATTTCAATAAGATGTTCCTTTTTAGCAATCACAATTGCGTTATCTATATTCCTAAGCGCTTCTGTATATGTTTTCAATTTCATTTGAACGCGTGAAATATCTACATACGAGTTAGCCATTCCTTGCTGGAAGTTTCCCTTTATTTGACTTTCTAATTTTTCCTGATAAATTGAAAGGCTTTGTTTTAATTCCCCTTGCGATTCAAAGATTTCAGCAATACTTGATTTGGCTCTATACCAACCAATTTCATAGTTAGATTTGTCAAAATAATCTTTTGCTTTTTCATAATGATACATCGCCGAATCAGTTTGCTTTAACGCGAAATATGAGAGTCCAATATTATTATGATAAAAGCCCAAATTACGCTTAACACCTAAAGGGTTTTTAGTCTTGATTTCTTGATTGGTTTTGATAGCTAATTTTCCAAATTCGATACTTTTATGATAGTCTTCCGTATTGTAATATAATATAGATATATCTTGATATATGATGGCCAAGCGCACCTTTTTTTGTTGATTTGTATAGATGTCTTTTGCTTTGTGAAAGAGCGCTAATGCTTTTGTGAAATTTCCCTCCTTACGATTTGTACTACCATGCAATCTATATAAATCCGCTAGAAGCACCGTATCTAATTGATATCGTTGAGAATTGTATATGTCGAGCGCTTCTTCAATATGTAACGAAGCTATACTAAAACCTCTATGTGATTCGTGTCTGCTAAGTTTTAGTAAATTTAAAAACTTGACAGAGTCATTTTCAGATTCATTATATGTACGTTTAAGATTTTTTAAAACAGTATCTTTTATAGCAGTAGACGTATTTTCTTGAGGAAAAGCAATGCTCAAAAAAAAAGA
>CAJXHW010000329.1 GCA_913054565.1 uncultured Kordia sp.
GATAAAATACTTAAGTTAGTATTTTATCTCTACATATTCTATTTTGTTAATGGAATGTTTTCTGGTAGTTTGTTTCAATCAAAGGAATATTGGATTTTACTTCTACTAATTTTCCCCTTGGCTTCTAAGGTTAACTCTATAAATGACAGTTTTAGTTGTATCAGGAACCCGTCCAGATAAAATTGGCGTGGGCGAGATTTTTTTATCGAATATGTGTAGTGGGATTGATGTAAAAAGAATTTTTGTTTCAGATGTAGATAAAAATATAGCCATTAGCGATGCGAATTGTGTAGATAGCTTTTTTTACAAAAATATCTCATGGCCAATACTTTCTGATATAAATATATACTTTTTCTATAAAACTAAAGCAGCGGAGTATGCTCGTGAAATTCTGACTGAAATAAGAAAAGATAAGTATAAAGAGGTAGTATTCGTATTATCTAGTCCAGCTATAATTTTAATATTGTCAGAAATAATAAAAATTAATGGGCGATTCAAATTTAGAGTATTAGTGTGGGATGTATTAGAGTATATCTGTAGTAACCTCAGAGTTTCAAGGTTTACCTCAAATATGCTAGGCAAAGCATATAAAAAAATTATAAATTCATCTTTGTCATTGGGCGTTGTATCTGAAGGCATGTATAGAAACTATTTTGCTTTGAATAAATTTGATATTGAACCTAATAAAGTATTTATACTTAGAAATGCTATTGATAATCAGGAAAAATATAGTAAGAACTTACCTATGTTGACTGATAGTAAAGCCAAGAAGTTTAGGATTGTTTTTGCGGGTTCCTTATATTGCAGAGCAGAGTGGGATGCATTAGTGACAGCGCTTCAATCCGTTGATTTTATAGTATCAAACAAGAAGGTTGAGTTGGTTTTTATCGGAACGCCAGGTAGACTTACTAAATTCCCCGAATTTGGTGTTATTAATTTAGGTTATTTGACTCAGAGTCAAACTCTTAATGTAATAAAAGATTGTGATGCTGGTTATATGCCTTATTGGTTTAGTTTAAAAAAAGAGTTAGTTGTTAAAACTTCATTCCCAGGAAAAGTAACTTCATACCTATCAATGAATTTGCCAATTTTTTACCATGGACCAGAAAGTGCCGATGTATGTGGTTTTGTTTTGAAATATAACTGCGGAGTTACTTGTACGTCACTAGAGCAAAATAGAATCTTACATTGTATTGAAAAACTTATGAAAGACGCGAAAAATATTGATTTAGAAGAAGCGTCTAGTTTATTCAAACAAGAAACGGTTTCTACCCAATTTAAAAAATTTGTTAATTTAGATGATTAAATTTAAAAATGAAAACGAAGTACCTGTTTTAATTCTTTCCTTCAATCGATTAGGAGGGATGCAAGATACTTTCAATATACTCCGAGAAATTAAAGTTAAATATATCTATTTAGCCTCAGACGGTGCACGTAGTGAATCTGAATCTTTCGATGTCGATGCAATAAGAAGTAAAGTTGAATCTTTTATTGACTGGCCATGTGAAGTTAAGACCTTGTACCAAAAAGAGAATCTTGGCTGTAAAAGAGCAGTTCATACTGCAGTACAATGGTTTTTTTCTGAGGTAGACGCAGGTATTGTACTAGAAGACGATTGTGTACCAAATAAGCGCTTTTTTAGTTATTGTCGCAATATGCTAAATAACTATAGAAGTGATTTGAGAGTTGCCACTATATCTGGTAGAAAACACTTCGATTTAGATATGCATCAAGATTATTCGTTTTGTTCTCGCTTTTTTTGTTGGGGCTGGGCATCTTGGTCTGATCGAATATTAGGGTTAGATGTAGAACTTCCTTATAAATCCAATTTTAAGTTATTAAACACGCCGAGTGGTATTGTGGAGCGTTTATATGTTCAAGGCGTCCTAGGTTTGCTTTCATCACGACAGGTTAATTCATGGGCATATTCATATGAAATGCTTTTTAGGAATAAACATCAATATTGTATTATACCTAATGGAAACCTTATAAGAAATGTAGGTTTCGGAACTGATGGGACACATTCAAATACATGGACACATGATCCGATGGTTTATGAGGAAGCTATTAGTATTACTTTTAATCCAGCTTATGACCCAGTGGAGTATGACAAATATTTGCATACTGGATTGCTTAGTGAGTATAGAGGTAGAGTTGGTTTATTAGTTTTTTCGCAGATTAAGTATCTCAAGACTATAAGGTTATTAGTGAAGAGGTTAATTAGAAGAGGATAGTTTTGTGATATCAGTTTGTATGACCACATATAATGGCATAGCTTACATAGAGCAACAATTAAACAGTATATTGAATCAGTTGTCTTCTACAGATGAAGTTTTAATTTTTGATGACAAATCTACTGATGGCACGTATGAGTTCTTAGTTAATTTCTCTAAAGTAAACTCTATTGTCAAAGTCAAAAAGAACCCAGTAAATCTTGGCTATGTAAAAAATTTTGAACAAGCAATCTATGAAGCACGAGGTGATATCATTTATTTGAGTGATCAAGATGATATTTGGAATGAAGATAAAGTTAAATATATATCCGATTTTTTTAATGATGAAATGAATTCTAACGTAGATATTTTACATCATGGCATGGAGACTATTAGTAGTGATGGAAATTTATTAGATAAAACCTTCAATTATGTACCTCCCTCCTTTAATCAGAAAAATTACTATAGTAAGGTTTTATTAACAATTCTTAAGCCGAAGTGTTATGGATGCGCTATGGCTTTTAGAAAAAAAATAGTACCTCTTATTGTGCCTTTTCCAAAACAAGTATACTCACATGATCATTGGTTAAATGCCTTTGGTGTAGTTTCTTCTAATTTATATTTCGATGACAAAGTATTGATAAGTTATCGACAGCATAACAATAATTTAAGCCCTAAAAAGGGCCTTACGTTTTTACAAAAAATTAAAATTAGAACCAAGTTTATAAAATTATTATATTTATCTTA
>CAJXHW010000330.1 GCA_913054565.1 uncultured Kordia sp.
TTACAATCTCTAACGAATGCCCTTGGTTAGAAGATAGTAATGATGCTATGTTGGTTGCTGAAAAACTTGGTATTCCGTTTCAAGTGGTTGATTTAAGCGAGCAATACAAGGAGAAGATTGTGAATTATATGTTCCGTGAATATGAAATGGGGCGTACACCAAACCCCGATGTATTGTGTAATCGTGAGATCAAGTTCGACGTTTTTATGAAGATTGCACTCGATTTAGGGGCTGATTATGTGGCAACGGGTCATTATTGCAGAAAAACGGAATTTGAACAAGATGGTAAAACAATCTATCAGTTAAAAGCAGGAGTGGATACGAATAAAGATCAATCCTATTTTTTATGTCAATTATCTCAAGAACAATTGGCGAAATCATTATTTCCTGTTGGAGAGTTAACAAAACCTGAAGTACGAGCAATTGCAGCAGAACAAGATTTAGTAACTGCAGAAAAGAAAGACTCTCAAGGGTTATGTTTTATTGGTAAGGTACGTTTACCTGAGTTTTTACAACAGCAATTACAACCTAAAGAGGGTGTAATAGTTCAGATACCAAAAGAAGCACAGGTCTTTAATTCGGACACACCTAGTTTTGAAACTTTAGAAGACGAATTAAAATTTAAGGCTACCAAGTTTAAATATCAGCAACAAGATGGAAATGTTGTTGGAAAACATCAAGGCGCCCATTATTTTACAAAGGGACAGCGTAAAGGATTAAACGTTGGAGGAACCAAAGAAGGTTTGTATGTAATTGAAACCGATGTTGATGAGAATGTAATCTACGCTGGAGAAGGAAAAAATCATCCAGGCCTGTATCGTAATGTTCTTTTTGTGAAAAAGGATGAAGTGCACTGGGTTCGTGAAGATTTGAAATTGGAAATTGGAGCGACCATGCAAGTGCAAGCAAGAATAAGATATAGACAGTCTTTAGAAAATGCTGTATTGTATCAATTCGAAGACGGTTTGTATGTTTCTTTTGAAAATGCTCAATCAGCCATTACAGAAGGTCAGTTTGTAGCTTGGTATAAAGATGAGGAGTTGCTAGGATCTGGTGTGATTAGTTAGTAGTTTTAAAAAGAGTTACGGTTAATATTCCACCCAAAATTAAAATTGAAGCGATAACTAATCTTACAGATATAATTTCTGACATAAATAGGACACCTCCAAATGCTGCTAAAATCGGAACTAAAAGTTGAACTACCGCTGTTTGTGTTTTAGACAATCCTTTTATGGCCATATACCAAATGGCATATCCAATTCCAGAAGTTATTCCACCCGAAATACAAGCTAATAAGATGCCTTCTAAAGAGTAAGAGGCGTTTTTAATCGTAATTAGTAATAGTATTAAAATTAGCGGAATAGTTTTAATAAAGTTGGAGGAAGTGTCTATTAAGGGGGTATTAGATGTAAACCCTTTTATAGTGTAGATTCCCCAAGAAATTCCTGCAATCACCATTAGGATAAATCCAACAAGTGGAGGAGTATTTACCCCAGGTAAGACTAAATAAATAAAACCGAATAGGGAAATAAATATCCCTATCCATTCCTTATAACTAAGAATGTTTCTTTTTATAATGGCATATAAAATGATTGTTATTTGAACTGCACCAAAAAGAATTAATGCACCTGTTCCTGTGTCTAGGCTTATATAAGCATAGGAAAATGAGGCGGCATAAAGAAAAAGCATGGAACTAGCCATCCAATTTCCTTTAGTTAAAACGTCTTTAGAGGTACTAGATAATTTGACCAAGAATAACAATACTATGGCACCAGAGAGCAATCTAAGTATTGTAAAACTAGATGCATCAATAGTTTTGTTGCCCAACGCTAACTTACATAATATTGAGTTTGCTGCAAATGCAATAAGGGATAGAGCAGTAAGTATTGCAGTTTTCATGTTGTGAAGATAACGTGATTTTATAAAACGATTATTATTTGATTTTAAAGAACTTATTGTTTGTTTAAATTCTACTTACATTTGATGTTAATAAAGAGTCAAATAAATGCAACATAGTATCACAAAACTTTTCGGAATTAAATATCCGATCATTCAAGGTGGAATGGTGTGGAATAGCGGGTGGCGCTTAGCATCTGCTGTGAGTAACTCAGGTGGACTTGGCTTAATAGGTGCAGGTAGTATGTATCCTGATGTTTTGCGAGAGCACATTATAAAATGTAAAAAAGCCACTTCGAAACCCTTTGGAGTAAATGTTCCTCTATTGTATCCAAACATTGAAGAAATTATGGATATCATTGTGGAAGAAGGAATTAAAATTGTGTTTACTTCTGCGGGAAATCCTAAGACTTGGACATCCTTTTTAAAAGATAAGGGGATAACTGTAGTGCATGTCGTGAGCAGTGTAAAGTTTGCCTTAAAAGCGCAAGACGCAGGTGTTGATGCTGTAGTTGCAGAAGGATTTGAGGCAGGTGGACATAATGGTAGAGAAGAGACGACTACTTTTACATTAATTCCGATGGTAAAAGAACAAATTAAAATTCCGTTGCTAGCGGCAGGAGGAATTGCAACTGGGAGAGGGATGTTAGCAGCAATGGTTTTAGGTGCAGATGGTGTTCAAATAGGTAGTAGGTTTGCTGCTAGTACGGAATCGTCTGCGCATGACAATTTTAAGCAGAGGGTAGTTGATACGTTGGAAGGAGGAACCCAATTAACATTGAAAGAATTGGCTCCGGTACGATTGATTAAAAATCAATTTTTTGAAGAGGTTCAGGAGTTGTATTCTCAAAATCCGACCAAAGAGCAATTGAAAGAATTGTTGGGTAGAGGTAGAGCTAAAAAAGGAATGTTGGAAGGTGATTTGGAAAATGGTGAATTAGAAATTGGTCAGATTGCAGGTCTAATTCATGACGTAAAACCCGTTTCAGAAATTATTAAGGAGATAGTTGAAGAATATGAACAAGTAAAACAACATATATAAAAAAGGCTTCCATTTGGAAG
>CAJXHW010000331.1 GCA_913054565.1 uncultured Kordia sp.
ATAATGTTTCTGCTACTTCACTACAAGCAGTTATTGTAGCATCTAAATCGTCATAACTTAGCGCATCACTAATAAACCATGTTTCATAGGCACTTGGCGCAATATAAACACCTTTAGCTAGCATGCCATGAAAAAATTGTTTAAATCGAGGATTATCTCCTTCTCCTGACGATTTGAAATCAACAACTTCATTTTCAGAAAAATGAACAGATATCATTGAATTTACTTGATTAATTTGATGTGTAATCCCTTTTTCGGTTAACACCTTACTTAACCCTTTATGTAAATAATTTGTTTTTTCTTTTAATCGGATGTAAACATCTTCATCGTCATTTAGCTGTTGCAACATGGCTAATCCTGCAGACATTGCTAGCGGATTACCTGACAATGTTCCTGCTTGATACACAGGACCTATTGGCGCTAAATGATTCATTACTTCATTACGTGCTGCAAAAGCTCCAACAGGTAAACCTCCACCTATAACTTTTCCAAAACACACAATATCAGCATTTATATTAAATAATTCCTGAGCACCACCTTTAGCCAAACGGAAACCAGTCATGACTTCATCAAAAATCAATAAAATATTGTGTGCGTCACACAACGCACGCAACTCTTTTAAAAAGTTTTCTTTAGGCGGAATACAGCCCATATTACCAGCTACAGGCTCTATAATAACACAGGCTATTTCATGTTCATTGGCTTTAATTAATTCTGACACACTTTTAATATCATTATAAACAGCCAATAATGTGTCTTTTGCAGTTCCTTTAGTAACACCAGGACTATTTGGCGTCCCAAAAGTTACAGCACCAGATCCGGCTTGAATTAAAAATGAATCAGAATGTCCGTGATAACAACCAGAAAATTTAATTATTTTTTCTTTCCTTGTAAAACCTCTTGCTAATCTAACAGCACTCATACAGGCCTCAGTACCTGAATTCACAAAACGAATTTTATCAATATTAGGCACCATGCTTACGGCTAACTTGGCGATATCAGTTTCTATTTCGGTTGGAGTACCAAAAGACGTTCCTAATTTTGTACGTTCAATTACAGCGTCAACAACTTTTTTATTGGCATGCCCTAAAATCATAGGTCCCCATGAATTGATATAATCAATCAACTTGTTACCATCTTCATCATACAAATATGGTCCTTCTGCCTTTTTGATATAAATTGGATCTCCACCAACAGATTTAAATGCTCTTACTGGCGAATTAACACCACCAGGAATATATTGTGTTGCTTCATGAAACAACTGACTACTTCTTTTATAAACACTCATTTATTGTACTATTAATTGTTGTCCGATATGTAAAGCTGTATCAGATAAATTATTCATTTCCATTAATCGATCTATTGAGAGATTAAATTTTCTCGCAATTGAATATAACGTATCACCTTGCTTAACCTTATAATCAATTACATCATTCGTTGTATGATTTGTTACTTCAACGTTAATAGTATCATAAGTATGTAAATTATAACGCTCAATTAAACTGATTAATTTTGCAGGATACTTAGGATCTGTGGCATATCCGGCTTTTCGTAGTCCTTTTGCCCACCCTTTATAGTCCTTTTTATCTAACTGAAATAATGACGCGTACCTACTTCTTGAGGTTAGAAACTCAGAATGGTCTTTAAAAGATTCTGATGGTTGCGTATATTTTCTAAAACACTCTCCTTTTTTATCATCATCATGATATACTTTTTCTCCTTGCCAACCATGACATTTTATCCCAAAATGATTATTGGCTCGCCTGGTTAAGTCACCTTGACCAGCACCAGACTCTAAAATACCTTGTGCTAAAGTGATGCTTGCTGGTATGCCTGATTTTTGCATTTCATATTGAGCAATTGTTTTATATTTATGTACATAAGTAGCTACTTTATCGGTTGTGTTACTTGGCGTGTTATCTACTTTTGGAGATTCTGAAGGTACAGTAACCGTTGATGTTTTAGGAGAATTAGTAGTACTCTCAGATCCATTTTCAGTTTGATCATTATTCTTTTTATGACCTTCTTTTGACGTAATCACCCTACTTGAACCACAACTCACAATTAGAGATAATAATAACAATACTAGTATTCTTTTCATCTTTATTATATATTGATTAAAGGCAACCCTTTTTTCTTTAAAAATTGATTCATTCCAGAAGTTGCTTGTAAGCCTCCGGTATGAATTGCTAAAATACTAGTATTTTTTTTAAAATATTCTTTTTTCATTAAATCGTATATACCAAATAACATTTTTCCGTTATATATAGGATCTAGCAATATTCCTGTTTCGGCTTTAAAGGTATTTATAAAACCGATCAATTCCTTAGTTACTTTTGCATAACCACCAAAATGATACTCAGTTATAATATCCCAGTTTGTTTTAACAACCATTGAAGACACATCGTTTTTCAAAAAATCTCCTTTCAATGCAGAAAAACCCAACACTGTTTGATGTGGCTTGCTTGCATTTATCAATCCTGCTAAAGTACCACCAGTACCTACTGCACAACTAATATAATCATATTGAGAATCATTTGCAGTTAGTATTTCTTCACAACCTTTAATAGCTAATGCATTGGTGCCTCCCTCTGGTAAAATATAAACATCGCCAAATCTAGTTTTTAAATCATTTATAAAATCATCTTCAGTTTTATTTCGATAGACTTCTCTTGACACAAAGTAAAATTTCATGCCATTTTCTTGAGCTTTTTTTAAAGTTGGGTTTTCATCAATTTTACCCATCAACTCTTCCCCTCTGATAACACCAATAACAGTAATACCATACATTTTTGAAATATAAGAAGCCGCCATTATATGATTAGAATAAGCGCCACCAAAAGTAATTAGTTTTGAAAATCCTTGCTTTTTTGCCTCTATTATGTTGTATTTTAATTTCCTAAATTTATTTCCTGAAATACCATCTCCTAATAAATCTTCTCGC
>CAJXHW010000332.1 GCA_913054565.1 uncultured Kordia sp.
TTATACTTTTGAGCATTATTTATAAAACAACAATTATGCAACGCGACGAACAAATTTTTGAATTAATTCAGGACGAAAAAAACAGACAAATAGAGGGTCTGGAACTTATCGCTTCGGAGAATTTTGTAAGTGAACAAGTTATGGAAGCTGCGGGTTCTGTACTGACAAATAAATATGCTGAAGGATATCCTGGAAAGCGTTATTACGGTGGATGTGAGATAGTGGATGAAGTTGAGCAATTGGCAATTGATCGTGCAAAAGCATTGTTTGGCGCTGCTTATGTAAATGTACAGCCACATTCGGGATCTCAAGCAAATACAGCTGTGTTTTTTGCATGTTTAAAACCTGGTGATAAAATTTTAGGATTTGATTTATCACATGGTGGACATTTAACCCATGGTTCATCAGTTAACTTTTCAGGAAGATTATATTCACCTTCATTTTATGGAGTAGACGAGGCTACCGGGATGTTAAATTATGATAAAATTGAAGCTAAAGCTATTGAAGAGCAGCCAAAGCTTATTATTGCTGGTGCGTCTGCATATTCAAGAGATATTGACTTTAAAAAATTCAGAGCAATTGCTGATAAAGTAGGTGCTATTCTTTTAGCAGATATTTCTCATCCAGCTGGAATGATAGCTAAAGGAATTTTAAATGATCCGTTACCACACTGTCATATTGTAACTACAACTACTCATAAAACATTAAGAGGTCCAAGAGGAGGGATGATTATGATGGGACAGGATTTTGAAAACCCATTCGGAATCACTTTAAAATCTGGTAAGTTACGTATGATGTCGTCATTATTAGATTCTGCAGTTTTTCCTGGTAATCAAGGAGGACCGTTAGAGCATATTATTGCTGCTAAAGCAATTGCTTTTGGTGAGGCATTAACAGATGAGTATATGCATTATATGCTGCAAGTACAGAAAAATGCTAATGCTATGGCTAAGGCTTTAGTTGCTAGAGGTTACAATGTGATTTCTGGAGGTACAGATAACCACATGATGTTAATTGACTTGCGTAATAAAAATATTACTGGTAAAGATGCTGAACAAGCTTTAGTTAAAGCTGATATTACAGTAAATAAAAACATGGTGCCTTTTGATGATAAATCGCCATTTGTAACTAGTGGAATTAGAATTGGTTCTGCAGCTGTTACTACACGTGGAATGAAAGAAGACGATATGGAAAACATTATTGCTTTAATAGATGAAGTAATTATGAATTGGGAGAATGAAGCTGCATTAGAAACAGTTGCTATCAAGGTAAACGCTTTAATGAGCGATTTGCCATTATTTGCATAAACTAAGAATAGTACTTATTAAAAAAGCCACTCAATAATTGAGTGGCTTTTTTAATTCTATATACTAAAAGAGTTATGCTACCTCAACATCTCTTTTTGATTTTCTATAAGTTAACCCTGTTGAGAAAAAATTACGCTTAGCAAAACGCAATTGTTTATCAGTATTTACAAACTTTTGAAATAATGGTTTAGACACACCAAAGTATTCATATGTAGCACCATCTGTAAAAGAGATTTCTAATACTTGTCCTTTATGTTGGAAGTCTGCAATACCTGCAGTGGAGATTGTTGTTTTATAATCGTCTGCATTTGCAGCTAAAGTTTCAGGATTGATACTTACTAAAAAGTGGTACCCGTCAATTACTTTTCTACCCATTTCATCAGCTAAAGCTGCTTTTTCATCATCCGCTTGAAACTTATCAGGATGCCATTCTTTTACTAAATTTCTATAAGACTTTTTTAGTGCTTTAAGATCAGTGTCTTTAGTAACATTAAATAACTTTTTGTACTCGTTAATACGTTTCATATTAGGGCTTATTTTAAATAAGGCGCAAATGTACTGTTTTTATTGGGTAATGAACCGATATTTAAGGATATTAACTTTTCATTTTGTTTTGTAAAGTTTACAACTACTTTCTCATCATATTTGGGTTTGGTGCATTTCGGCGAACTATACATGGCTTTACTATGGAGTATCCATGAAGTATCTATAGAGTAACCATTGACTAAGAATTACATATTTAACATGTTTTAGCATTTTTATTTGCTAACTTAATTTTTTCAATTTGTCTTCTGTGCCTTAATATATGAACTATTGCGTGTTCATATAATTGTTCAACATCATATTTTTGTCACCAACATACCTCAATTTTTTTATTTGGATCATATTCTTCAAGTTTTATGTTTGGGTAATCTTCAAATAATTTTACGTTATATGCAAACATTTTATCCAAAGCAACTGCATATTTCTGAGTTGAACTCAATAAGTCTTTACTAATACCGCAAGAATTATTCTAAGTAGGCGAGTACTAGCAATGAATTATACACGTTGTTGCCAACTGGCTTTATTCATAATACTCTTTTCCATTCGAATCAACATAACCAATTCTATTGTCAGTAGTTTTGAATTTAGCTAATCCAAATATAAATTCCTCAAGTTCTTTATATTTCACTTCTGTTATTCCATAATATCCAAATTCGTTGTTTATTTGAACTTTTAATAAGCCAGAGTCATAAGTTACTTTGTCAAAGTATTTTAAGTCGTTTTCATATAAGATGCCTTGTTTTTTTCCTTTCTGAATTATAATTGCGTTTGGGAATACTTTTGTATGATTAAAAACAAATGAATTTTCGTCAAATTCGATTTTCTTTTCGTTGTTTGAAAAGTTTATTTTATCAATTCCTTTTATTTCTATTGAGTCAATAATTTTTGGCGGAATTTTATCTTCATAATCATAGAAGTTTTCATTCTCGGTCAAAAAATATTTTTCTTTTTTTTCGATTATTTGATAAACATAATTTGGAACAGTTCCGCATAGTTCAAGGCTTATGTTAACTTTCTTTTTCTTTTTTCCTTTGCTATCAATGTAGAAAGGAGTATTGTTTTTGTCTAAAACTTGTAAGTATTCTCCTAAAT
>CAJXHW010000333.1 GCA_913054565.1 uncultured Kordia sp.
ATTTAAGAGATTATGAAAACCACATGATGCAGAATTACGGTTCTGGGGTTCAGGCTTGTTATCGTGGACCAAGATTGTACGATAGCGAAGAGACCAAACAAACCGTTATAAAAGTAATTGATTGGTATAAAGAATATAGAGATATCTTAAATAGCGACATGATTCATTTAAGAAGACCTTCCGGTAAAGATTGGGATGGATTTTTACATGCAAACCCTGCTCTAAAAACATAAGGATTGGCGATGTTTTTTTACCCAACGGATACTACTATGGAGAGAACAATAAATCTTCCCTTGTACTACACAGGTCTCGAAAATGAAGTGAGTATAAGCATAGAAGAACAAACTAGTAACTTATATAACTTAAACCGAGATTATAGTATAGATATAAAAATTAGCATTCCTGCCAATTCATATACATGGATTACCATTAAATAATAGCATAATGACTCAAAGAAATTTAAAATTATTAATCGTTACATTCATAATAACAACTTTGAGTAGTTATGCCCAAAAAGATGTATTTCTATTTTCCTTTTTTCAAAATAACGGAGCGGATGGTTTACATTTAGCCTATAGTTATGATGGCCTAAAATGGAAAGCACTAAATGACAATAAATCATTTTTAAAACCTACTGTTGGCAACGACAAATTAATGCGAGATCCATGTATTCTTTTAGGGCCTGACAATAAATTCCACATGGTTTGGACTGTAAGTTGGGGAGAGAAAGGAATTGGTTATGCAAACTCCACAGATTTAATTAATTGGTCTGAACAACAATTTATTCCGGTTATGGAACACGAACCGAATGCCCGAAACTCTTGGGCTCCAGAAATTGCATACGACAAGGAAACTGAGCAATACATTATTTATTGGTCAACTACCATTCCGGGTAAATACCCAAAGACCGATAAAACAGGTGACGATGGGTACAATCATAGAATGTATTACACAACTACAAAAAGCTTTAAAAATTATAGTCCTACAAAGTTATTATATGATCAAGGTTTTAATGTAATTGATGGCGTAATTGTTAAAGACAAAAACGAATACGTTATGGTTTTGAAAGACGAAACCAGGCATCCTCCGGCTAAAAATTTAAAAGTAGCTACAGCAGCTAACTTTATCGGACCATATAGCAAACCTTCAAAACCATTTACAAATACTGAATACGCATGGGCAGAAGGACCAACAGTTATAAAACACAACGATTATTGGTTTGTTTATTTCGATCAATATGACAAAAATTCAATGGGTGGGGTTAAAACAAAAGACTGGAAAAATTTTATTAATATTTCTGATCAATTATCATTTCCAAAAAACACACGACATGGAACTGTATTTAAGGTACCTGAAAAGTACTTAATTGAACTAAAAAAACGATTTGAATCAAAATAACTAGTACAACATTTAATCCAGGTAAGTTTATTTTCATGGATTATAGTTAATTTAATTAAAACAATATGAACACCGCAAAAAAGTCGCTTTTTACTATTTGTTTAGCACTTGCATTTTATGGATGTAAAACGCAGAAAAACATCAATAAAACGACTGCAGCAATAACAAGACCAAATATCATCTATATACTTGCAGATGATTTAGGTTTTGGTGATTTAAGTTTTACCGGCCAAGAAAAATTTTCGACTCCCAATATTGATAAACTTACAAAGGACGGAATGTTTTTTAGTCAGCATTATTCTGGTTCTACTGTTTGCGCCCCATCACGTTCTTCGTTAATTTCAGGTTTGCATACAGGGCACACTTTTATTCGTGGAAATAAAGAGGTGCTTCCAGAAGGTCAATACCCTATGAAAACGTCTTTAACAACCTTGCCTAAATTATTGCAAACTGCTGGTTACGTAACCGGAGCTTTCGGTAAATGGGGGCTTGGTTATCCTGGCTCAGAAGGTGATCCTAACAACCAAGGATTTGATGAATTTTACGGCTATAATTGTCAACGACAAGGTCATAATTATTATCCTTATCACCTATGGCACAACCAAACCAAAATTGTACTAGATGGTAATAAAGAAAAACAAACTAACAACTACGCTCCTGAACTCATTCATAATGAAGCGCTTTCATTTATCGAAAAAAATAAAGACACAACTTTCTTTATGTATTACCCTTCCGTAATACCGCATGCAGAATTAGCTGCTCCAGAAAAATATATGGCAAAATTCAGAGGAAAATTTCTTACTCAGAAAAATTATATCGGAATTGATGAAGGTGAACGTTATAAAAATGGAGGCTATGGATCTCAAAAAGAACCACATACCGCTTTTGCTGCCATGATGTATATATTGGACCAACAAGTAGGTGAAATTAGAAAAAAAGTGGAAGAGTTAGGGATTGCAAATAATACACTTATCATTTTTACATCTGATAATGGCCCTCATAAAGAAGGCGGTGCCGATCCAACATTTTTTAATAGTAATGGAGAATTAAAAGGCTTTAAACGCGATTTATATGAAGGCGGAATCCGAGTTCCAATGGGTGCTTATTGGCCGGGAAAAATACAAGCGAATTCTACCTCCGATCATATATCAGCATTTTGGGATTTATTACCGACCGTTTGTGAAATTGCACAAATTAAAAAACCTAAAAATATAGACGGTATATCGTTTTTACCAGAATTACTCGGAAACAGTCAAAAAGACCACAAGTATTTATATTGGGAGTTTCATGAATTTGGAGGAAAACAAGCCGTAAGACTAGGAGATTGGAAAGGAGTTCGATTAAAAATGAGCGATAATAAAGAGGCTCCTATAGAACTATACAATCTAAAAAATGATATTGGAGAACAAACAAATGTCGCTTCTGAAAACCCGAAAATTGTCGCTAAAATAATTGGAATTATGAAAAACGACCATACCCCATCAAGGGAATTTAGTTTCGGATATGAAAAAAACAACTAGCATTTAAAAACAGA
>CAJXHW010000334.1 GCA_913054565.1 uncultured Kordia sp.
GCTATTGAACTCAAATGAAATTACTCAATCAACTCGTCAGTTTTATTTACCCGCTTAAAGTTAAAACAATTCAATCTGATCGTTCAGGTGCTTTAGAGGTGACTTTAGTTAACGGAAAACTGGTTATTGATTCAGAAAATGCAAATTACAGCTACGGAAGTTTACAGCGTGTTTTAAAAAAAGGCCTTTCATATATTGGTAAACAGAAATTAAAACAACTCAATTCTATTCTCATATTAGGTGTAGCTGGTGGTAGCGTTATTAAAACTCTACGAGAGGACTTTAAACTTGAAGCAAAAATAACTGGTGTAGAAATAGACCCTGACGTTATAGAATTAGCAAATACACACTTTCAGCTTTATAAAACCCCTAATTTAGAATTAATTACTGAGGACGCCTTTAAATACATTAAGTCAACTAACCACACTTATGATTTAATTATAATTGACATTTTCAACGACACTCAAATGCCTCATGAGTTATTTGAAATTTGGTTTTGGAATTTAATATCAAACCAACTAAATAGTAAGGGCATCTGTCTTTTTAACACCCTATATTCTACAAAAAAAGAATTAGAAAGGAATGATAAATTAAAAGCATTATTAACACCACTATTTAGCAATTTGGAGAGTGTAAAAACAAATCAAATAAACGAAATTATATTAGTAGAGAAATAGGCGGCTTAACCATGTTTTTCAAAGTATTTATACTTTAAATTCTAGGTTTGCTTTCTCAAGATCTTCTGGTGTGTCAATACCAATTGAAACATGCGTTGTTTCAACCATTTTTATTGTTTTGTTATACGCCAAATAACGCAAGGACTCTATCTTTTCACTAGCTTCTAAATATTCCATAGGCATTTGTGTGAATTCTAAAATTGCAGTCTTTCTAAATGCATAAATACCTTGGTGTTTGTAATATTTTGCAGTTGAGATATCTCTAGGAAATGGAATTGGAGAACGCGAGAAGTATAATGCAAAATTGTTGGTATCAACAATAACTTTTACACTGTTAGTGTTATTAATTTCTTCTTTATCCGTTATTCTATGCATGATTGATGCTAAATCAATATCTTTATTCACATCGTTTTCAAAAACCGCTAATAAATCTGTTAAAGCAGATTTATGCACATTAGGTTCGTCACCTTGAACATTCACAACAATATCACAGTCTATATCTACCACAGCTTCTGCAATACGATCACTTCCGCAGTCATGTTCTGCAATACTCATGATTGCTTTACCGTTATTGGCTTTAACCTCTTTAAAAATTAGTTCGGAATCTGTAACCACATATACATCATGAAACAAACCAGTAGCTACGGCATTTTCGTAGGTGCGTACAATCACTGATTTTCCAGCTAAATTCTTCATTAATTTCCCAGGAAATCGTGATGCTTCATAACGTGCTGGAATCATTGCAATTATCTTCATAATTATAAACTTATTATATTTATATTCTTGTAAACAAATATTGATTGTACCACATTGCTAAAAGCGATATTAATAGTAATATTATAGTTGTATATCTAAAATCTTTACTAAACAACTCTTTTCTTTTTACTATCACTACATATAGTGATGCTATGAACCCTATTATTGACACAAGTATAACAGTGTACTGCAATTTGTTTGTAAAACTCTCTAAGGCTTCATAATACACAAAAATATAAGTTACAAAAATAGTTAAAGCACTAATACCACAACATAAAGCATATGATTTATTAAAATTCATTGTTAACAGTTTTTGTATTTATCATTTAAGCCTTCTCCATTTTAGATCATAGGAGTTATTTTTTCTAATCTTTTTTGTTGCGTGCTCTCTCTTTTAGCAGTACGTATATATTCTGCATACTCACGCTGTTTACTTGCTGTCAATTTCTTGAAGGCTATTTTAAACTTTGATTCATCTGTGATTTTTCTTTTCATTAACTCTGGTAAAACCAAAAGTCGGTTACGCTCAATCTTTACTTCTTTACCAAGTTTTTGGTTTTCTATGGCTTCATTAATATACGACTCAATTAATAAAACATCATTTATTTCATTAGATTCAAATCGCCATTGCCGTAATGCCTTAGTCTTTCCTTCCTGTGCATTAATTAACATTTTAGCTTTATCATCAAGAAATACTCCTTGAAAAAACCACATACTTGCATGGTCTTTAAAGGTTCCTAAACCTATAACATTTTTACCGTTAAGTGCATAAACTGGGCTATTCCATTTTATAGATTCAACTAATGGTGTTTTTAATAAAATTGCCCTCAACTCATCTAATAACTGTCGCCATTTTAAATTCTCTTCAATATATTCATCAACCGAAATAACTTTCTTCATTCCACTTTGCTTTTAAATGTTGATCGTATTTTCTTGAAAAAGAAAAAAACTCCTACTAATATCACAACCACTAGCACAATAGCTAATACAGGTAAAAAAATTGCTACAACAGATAATGCGGTTGCAGAACCCGTTTCAACAGTAGATACTATTGGGTTTGCTAAACCACCCGTCGTCGTCGTTGACGCTGCTCGCGTAGTGGCAGAACTTCCTTTAATTGCAGTAGCAGTACCACCTCCTGCAATTATAGCCAATGACCAAGTTATTACTGGGTCTAGATTAGCAGCTGTGCTTACTACAACTGCAGTACCAGCTATTGCTGCCAAAGGCACAGCAATGGTATCCAATAAATTATCAAATACAGGTATATAATATGCGCTAATTTCTAAAACTGTGGCAAGTCCTAAAGTGATTAACGCAGACATACTACCAACCCACTGCCAGCTTTCATTTAATGGTATAACTCCAAAATAAGCTGATAAACTCAATATAAATAAAGGTAAAAACACTCTAAAACCAACTGATGCAGCTAAGCCTACTCCTAAAAAAACACTAATTAATGTTTCAGAAATTTCTAACATAGTATTAATTATTTAT
>CAJXHW010000335.1 GCA_913054565.1 uncultured Kordia sp.
GTATTATAAATACTATTCTTCTTCTGACGTTGTAACTGCGTCAAAATCAAGTAATCCTCGTTTTTGCAATAAGTTATACCATTGAATCACTTTTTTCATATCACTAGCATACACACGATCTTCATCATACTCTGGCAACACTTCTGAAAAATAGCTTTCTAATTCATTTTTTGATACTTTATGACTAATTGCCTCTCCGCCATTTTCTTTTTCTTTAATAGTATTAAAAATATCTTTTAAAGGCACTTCTTCTGCATAAGTATATATTGCTATTTCGTTTAACACGCTTACATTATGACGCATTCCAACTGATAGTTTCTTTCCATCAATCAATGATTCTGCTAAAAACCCAGATCTTGTCTGTGCTTTTAATTCATATAAACCTGGTTTTCCTGAAATTGCTAAAATCTTTTCTAAATTCATATTTTAAAATTTGTATGCGAATATACAATATCGCATTATAATATTATTCTATCTTTTCTTTTTTAATTGAGGGAATTTCATACGGTAATCAGCATTAACTTTTCCTTTAGTAATGTTAGCTAATTTCCCTTTAATCAACCTCTTTTTTAATGGCGATAACTTATCGGTAAACAATATTCCTTCTATATGATCGTATTCATGCTGTACAACTCTAGCCGCTAAGCCACTTAAGGTTTCTGTTTGTTTTTCCCAGTTTTCATCAAAATATTCAACTACAATAGTTTCTTTTCTAAACACATCTTCACGAACATCCGGAATACTTAAGCAGCCTTCATTAAATGCCCACTCCTCTCCTGATTCTTCAAGAATTGTTGGGTTTATAAATACGCGTTTAAAATTCTGCAACAGTTGCTGTTCTTCATCAGATAAATCATCATCATCTGCAAAAGGGCTTGCGTCAATAACAAATAAGCGTATTGATAATCCTACTTGAGGTGCAGCAATACCTACGCCGTGAGCATGATATTGTGTTTCCCACATATTTGCAATTATATCATCCAATTTCGGATGCTCTTTACTAATTTCTTTGGCTACCTTTCTTAATACTGGATCGCCATATGCTATTACTGGTAATATCATTATTTTTTATTATATAAATATGATTGTAAAATTATTGTTGCACTAATTTCATCAACTAGTGCCTTATTTTGACGTTGTTTTTTATTCAAACCACTATCTATCATAGTTTGAAAAGCCATTTTTGAGGTAAAACGTTCATCAACTCTCACTAAAGGCATATTAGGGTATTTATTTCCAAACCCTTTAATAAATTTTTGAATATACACTTCACTTTCTGAAGCTTCAAAATTCATTTGCTTAGGCTCTCCAATAACTACGGTTTCTACGGTTTCGTTTTTAAAATAATCATCTAAAAACTTAAATAAAACTTTTGTATCAACAGTTTTCAATCCAGATGCAATAATCTGCATTTCATCAGTAACCGCTATACCGGTTCTTTTTTGTCCGTAATCTAATGCTAAAATTTTTGCCATAACATACTGTTGTATACAACAACAATTCATTTTTGGCAAAAATACCATTAATATTGGTACAATTATATAATTGCCCTTATTTTTAGACTGAAAGAGCTTATATTTGCTAAAAAAGCAGATAACAATGACTAACATACAACAAATTATAGAAAATGCTTGGGATAACCGAGAATTACTAAACGAGCAATCAACTCAAGATACCATTAGAAAAGTAATTGATTTACTAGATATTGGTAAACTACGTGTTGCTGAGCCTACTACAAATGGGTGGCAAGTAAATGAATGGGTGAAGAAAGCTGTTGTATTGTATTTCCCTATCCAAAAAATGGAAACTTTAGAAGCTGGAATTTTTGAATATCATGATAAAATTCCTCTAAAAAGAGGTTATGCTGAAAAAGGAGTTCGTGTGGTACCAAACGCCATTGCGCGTCATGGATCATATATCTCAAAAGGAGTTATTATGATGCCTAGTTATGTTAATATTGGTGCATATGTAGATGAAGGTAGCATGGTAGATACCTGGGCTACTGTTGGGAGTTGTGCTCAAATAGGAAAAAATGTTCATTTATCTGGAGGAGTAGGCATTGGTGGTGTTTTAGAACCATTACAAGCAGCCCCAGTAATTATTGAGGATGGTGCGTTTATTGGATCAAGATGTATTGTAGTTGAAGGTGTTAAAATAGAAAAAGAGGCTGTTTTAGGTGCTAACGTCGTTTTAACTATGAGCACTAAAGTTATTGATGTTACTGGTAACACTCCAGTTGAAACAAAAGGGGTGATTCCTGCAAGGTCTGTAGTAATACCAGGAAGCTATACCAAAAAATTCTCAGCAGGTGAATTTCAAGTTCCTTGTGCTTTAATTATTGGTAAACGTAAAGAAAGCACCAACAAAAAAACATCTTTAAATGATGCTTTAAGAGAATATAATGTTGCTGTTTAATACTATTAAACCAACATATCGTATAAAAAAGAGGGTCAAATTAATTTCATCCTCTTTTTTTATACATTCGTTTTAAATATTTCTTTTTTACAATTTTTCTTTTAAACCCTTGAGAGCTTTTAAGTAGTTCATCATATAACTCTTCTTCTAAAACACCACTTAATTTTGCATACTCCTTACTTATAATTGTAACCATTTTTTTGGACAACCATAGCTTTTTAAAATTATCCATACGCTCATGCATCGATAGTTTTTCAGACTTCATTCGGTTTAAATCAATTAAATAAAAATCGTATTGGTTTGGGTTTATTTTGCTTTTAACTATTAATGTGTTCCCTGGAGAATGATCTAAAAAATTAACATTATGTTCATGCATGTTAAAAGTAAACTGAGTAAATTGTTTTAAAATGTTATCCCTATCTGGAAACAGTGGATCATATATTAACTCTCTAAACGTAAAATCATATTTTATATAGGAACAAATATAAAAGCTATCCGCTAATAAACCGAGGTT
>CAJXHW010000336.1 GCA_913054565.1 uncultured Kordia sp.
GACTGGAGTTCAGACGTGTGCTCTTCCGATCTTATCTTAAAACCCATTTTCTCATATAACTTAAAGGCATTAATGTTATTTTCAATAACACCTAACGTTACCTGAGACAACTTTATTTTTTAAAAACAAAACTCTTAATGAAGCCTCTTTAGCATATCCTTTACCCCATTCTGACTTACCCCCCATCATTATACCGTATTCCCCTGAATTCCTCTCTTTATCAATAGGATCAATCTTTATATTTCCGATATGTTTTTTTTGATTCCTTCAAATGAATTGCCCCAAAAAAAAATTTTTTTTTCTTCTTGATCTCTTAAATATAGATCTAAGTCCTCTTGTGTATAATTACCTCCTGTTTCTAAATATTTATAAACATCTATATCATTCATCCAAGAAACATATTTTTCTGATAAATGCCTTAATGTAAGTGGTTCAAGTATTAATCTTTCTGATTCTAACCTTAAGACCTTCATAATACAAAATTTAACACCTTATCTATCACAAATTTTTGTTCTTCATCAGTTAATGTTGGATACATCGGTAGGCTAATACAGTTTACATAATAACTTTCTGCATTTTTCAAATTTGTACTTCCGTATCCTATATTTTTATAATAAGGCAAAGTATGTACAGGAATATAATGTATTTGAGCAAAAACATTAAAGCTTCTCAAAAAATCATACAATCCTTTTCTATCCTCAACTTCAATTACAAACAAATGATGTGCATTATACGCACCAATAGGTAGACTTTGAAATTTCACCTTTCCAAGGAAAGCACTCTTATATATTTTAGAGATTTCATTTCTACGTGTAACTCCAGCATCATTCTTAGCTAGCTGTGTAATTCCTAAAGCAGATTGAATATCAGTTAACCTATAATTAAACCCTAGTTCTTGCATTTCGTAAAACCAAGCTCCATGATTTTCTTGCATATTCTCTTTAGTAATACCGTGAGTTCTTAACAAAGAAAGTTTTTTGTATAATACTTTGGAATTGGTGGTTACCATACCTCCTTCACCACAAGCAATATGCTTTACTGGGTGAAATGAAAATACGCCTATGTCTGCATATTTTCCATTTCCACATTTTTGTTTCAATCCTTTTGAATCAATAAAATGACCCCCCGGAGCATGACAAGCATCTTCTATAATCCACAAATCATGTTTATCAGCTAACTCTCTATATACCTCTAAATCAACAGGAAGACCTCCAAAATCAACAGGAATAATTCCTCTGAAAAACCCTTTAGGCTTACTTTCTATCAGCTTCCTAGTGCTTTCCAAGCACAATAAATATGAGTCAGGATCTATATCAGCAAACCAAACCTCAGCACCAACATAACGAATACAATTTGCAGTGGCAGCAAATGTAATTGGAGTAGTTATTACACGTTCGTTTTCCTTTAACCCAAGTGCTAAAACTGAAATATGCAATCCCGAAGTTGCGTTATTAACAGCTACAGCATATTTAGCCCCTACATATTCTGCAAATTTCTCCTCAAACTCCTGAACCTTTGGTCCTTGTGTTAAAAAATCAGCTTGAAGCGTATTAACTACTGCGTCAATATCCTGTTGATCTATGCTCTGTCTTCCATAAGGTATAGACTTCATTACACTTCAAAATTTGGATCCACATATGTTTTCACATGCCTTCTAAGTGTCTCTATGGTTTCCCACTCTGTATTATCTCCAGAGTTATAACTAAATCCATCTTCCACTCGCTTTGCGTCGAATTTTTTAACAAATTCTTTTATATCAAAATTTGGTCTTTGAGGTAAGATTGCATAATATTTTCCTAAATCCCAAGTATTTAATGAGTCAGAAACAGTAATCATCTCTTCATGTAACTTTTCACCTGGTCTTATTCCTACAATTTTTTGTTCACACTCTGGAGCAATTGCCGTAGCTACATCTGTAATTTTATATGACGGTATTTTTGGGACAAAAATTTCGCCTCCAAAAGCACTTTCAAGAGCACTCATTACCATTTCTACACCTTCTGCTAGTGATATGTTAAAACGAGTCATTCTATCATCAGTTATAGGCAATACACCCTCTTCCTTCTTCTTTAAAAAGAACGGCATCACAGATCCATTAGACCCCATAACATTCCCATAACGCACTACTGAAAAGCGAATATCTCTATTACCTTTTATATTATTAGCTGCCACAAACAACTTATCGGACGCTAATTTTGTAGCGCCATATAAGTTTATTGGAGCAGCTGCTTTATCTGTTGATAATGCAACTACATCACTTACTCCTGATGCTAATGCTGCATCAATAACATTTTCCGCGCCAATTATATTAGTATTAACACATTCCATAGGATTATATTCAGCAATATGAACATGTTTCATAGCGGCTGCATGAATCACAACATCAATTCCTTCAAAAGCCCTGAACAACCTTTTTCTATCTCTAACGTCTCCAATAAAATACCTCATTGCTGGATATTTTGTATTAGGATACTCCATTCCCATTCGAAAATGCTTTTGTTCATCTCTTGAAAAAATAACTAGCCTTTTCACATTTGGAAATCTCTTAAGAATTGTTTTTGTAAATTCTTTTCCAAAGGAACCAGTTCCTCCAGTTATCAAAACTGATTTTCCATTTAAATCTAACATAGTTGTGTTTTTAAATTTGGAGCTTGCAAAACTAATGTTTTATAACTAAATATAATTACTTAGCTAAAAAATTAATTTACCGTTAATACACTTCCAATAACTCTAAATCACCTCCTTTAAAGCCAAATTTGTAAGTAATTTACGGAACTATCCATTACTTATAATTAAAACATTATTTTCCCTACTTTCTCCAAGGCTAGTAGATTTTGATTCTTTATTTAATAATAATCTCAATTTGTTTCCGCCCCATAGTTTTTCTTTAAGTATAAGGTAGAATTTTAATAGGTGATTAATTAT
>CAJXHW010000337.1 GCA_913054565.1 uncultured Kordia sp.
GGGTTCAAATTAGCAAAAAATGTATTTGGGAAAGCCAGCAAAATGTGCAAATGCTTAGAGTAGTATAAATAGTTTAAGAATATTAAAATCCCAACAATATGCAACCACCAAGCTCCTCTTTCAATAACATGCAATGTGCTATCTTCTAAACCTGAAAAAATCGGTGTAATAAATTGACTAATAACATTACCAGTATTCATTGTTTGAAAATGAACATCTGTAGCGTTCATTACTAAAAATAAGGTCATTAATATCATTTCGAAATATAAAATCATATTCCCATCAGATTTTGGCCAACCTTTCATTTCGTCTTTCCAAAAACGTTGAATTTTAATTATATTTCTTCTAATCCAAAATACAATTACAGCTATTAACACTAAAAAGGCTAATACTTCAAAATTTCCGATTAAAAATCCGTAAACTGAATCTGGTAAAACTTGAGAAAATATTCTATGTGTTCCAAAAACACCATCTATTACAATTTCTAAAACCTCAATGTTTATCAATATAAAACCCACATAAACAACAATATGTAATATACCAGACACTGGACGGCGCACCATTTTACCTTGCCCTAAAGCAATTTTAGCCATGTTTTTCCAACGTTCAGGTTTGTTATCAGTTCTATCAATGTCTTTTCCTAATTTGATATTTCTAACCAATGATTTTACGTTTTTAGTAAAAAACCAAATTCCCGCTCCTAATATGGCTAGAAATAAAATATTGTCAATGTATTGCATAGTTATCCTCGTTATTATATCCTTAAACTAAATTATTTTGTTGTTTCTGTTGTTGCTGGTTTACTGTATGGTATTTCTTTTCTAGATAACACCCTGAAATAACGTTTTGGATGTAATTTGATATCTTGTAAAAGTTCTTCTAACTCTTTTGCTGCAGCTTCAAAGTTATTATATAACTTTTCATCTTTCATTAATTTACCCATAGTACCTTTACCTGAATCTATTGAGGCTAGCACATTATTAAGGTTGTTTAATGTTTTATCTAAACCTGCTACTGTTTCTCCTAAATTTGCCTTATCAAGGGTGTCTCCTAATTTTTTAAACGTTTCTGCTGTTTTTGAAAAATTGGATAACATTGTATTTAATTTACTAGCGTCATCAGTCATCATTTTATTTAATGAATATGATAAGCTTTTAAATGATTTCATTGTAGCATTTAATTCTGCAATAGCATTTTTTAATCCTTTTTCAGAATCGTCTTCTACAAGAGTATTTAAATTATGAAGCAATGAATCTGCATTTTTTAGTGTAGCATCTAAACCAGTACTCAATCCTGAAAAGTTTTTAGACAAGCTGGTTACTAATCCGTGCTCAACTTCAGATTTTAAAACATCGTGTTTTTGAGCGTAATCATTATCATTAGCTGGAATGATTGTAATGGCGTTACCACCCATGATTCCTAACTCATATAATCTGATGGTACTATTCTTTGAGAACTTGAAACGACTGTCAACAGAAAAAGAAACTCTTGTTTTTCCTGTTTCAAAATCATACGTGATGGCTTCTACTTTACCAACTCTGTTCCCTTTTATAGTTACAGGAGCTGATGGTGCTAAGGCATTATAATTAAATTCTGTGTAGAAAACATTGTCATTACTGAATAAATCTTTTCCTTTTAAATAACTAAAGCCGAAAATAAATAAGGCTATAGAACCTAAAACTAATATAGCTGTTTTAATTTCTCTTGAAATTTTCAATGTACTAGTTGTATTGATGAACTCACAAAAATAATAATAATTTACTAATAATCACTCTAAATATAAAGCTTAGTAGAAATCTAAAAACTTACTTTTTAAGTACTTCAGATAATGGCACTTTAACACCATCTTTATAGGCAACTACAAAACTAGTTGTATAGCCTTTATCTACAGCTTTTGCCTTAATATCTTGAGCAACTGTATAATCATTGGTATGACCACTAAAATACTTATACAACTTACCTTGTTTAACTTTTGACAATTCTGTTAACCCTTTAAAGTTATATGATTTTAACGCTAAGTCTTTTGAGCTAGCGGCTAATTGTACTTTAAAAACAATACCATCATATATAGACGCTTCTAATATAGCTACCTCATTTTTAGGAATTACACTACCCTTTTCAACATTATTTTTATATTCTAAAATAGATTTAACAATAGAGCTTGATATTTGATGCTGACCTGCTTTGGAATTTAAATAGGCACCTTCCTTCTTATTAGTTATAAAGCCTGTTTCTATCAACACACTTGGCATATACGTATTATGCATTACCCATAAACTAGCTTGTTTTACACCTCTGCTTTTACGTTTATTAAGTTTTGAAAAATTTGTTTCAATCAAATTTGCCAACATAATACTTTGATCTACATACTCTTCTTGCATTAAGGTTAACCCTATTATAGATGCAGGTGAGTTTGGATCAAATCCTTCATAATTTTCCTCATAATCATCTTCAAGAAAAATTACTTCATTTTCTTCTTTAGCTATATCCAAATTTCTATTTGTATTCCCAACGCCAACAACAAATGTTTCTGTTCCACTAGCTTGTGTGTGATGGGCATTACAATGTATAGATACAAATAAATCTGCATCTGCCTTATTAGCTATTCTTGCACGCTCACGAAGTTTTACAAACACATCTGATTTTCGTGCATAGATAACTTTTATATTAGGATTTTTCTCTAATTCTTTACCAACCTGAAGGACTATTTTAAGCGCAATTTCTTTTTCAGTGTATCCTAAACTTGTTGGTCTTCCAGGGTCATGTCCGCCATGTCCTGCATCTAAAACTATAACAAATTTACCTGTTACCGGAGGTGTATTATCACTTAAAGTAAATGATGATAAAACAAAAACATAGACTACCAATAAAAAACTACTCAATTTATACATATTCAACCTCTTTTTTT
>CAJXHW010000338.1 GCA_913054565.1 uncultured Kordia sp.
TATAGAATATGGGTAATATAGTAGCTATTGTAGGGAGACCTAATGTTGGAAAATCAACTCTTTTTAACCGTTTAATACAAAAAAGAGAAGCCATAATTGATTCAGTAAGTGGGGTGACTCGTGACCGTCATTATGGAAAATCTGATTGGAATGGAAAGGAATTTTCGGTAATTGATACTGGAGGATATGTTGTTGGGAGTGATGATGTTTTTGAATCTGAAATTGACAAACAAGTAGAGTTGGCTATTGATGAAGCAGATGCTATTATTTTTATGGTAGATGTGGAAGCTGGTATTACCGGAATGGATGAAGAAGTTGCTAACTTATTACGCCGTGTTAATAAACCAGTTTTATTAGCTGTAAACAAAGTAGATGCAGCAAACCGTTTAAATGATGCTGCAGAGTTTTATGGTCTTGGTTTAGGTGAGTTTTACCCCTTAGCAAGTATAAGTGGTAGTGGTACAGGAGAGTTGTTAGATGCTTTAGTAGAGGTGTTGCCAGAAGTAGAGGAGGTAGAAGAATCAGAACTCCCACGTTTTGCAGTTGTAGGACGTCCAAATGCAGGGAAATCATCTTTTATTAATGCATTAATAGGTGAAGATCGTTATATCGTTACAGATATTGCAGGAACAACTCGTGATTCAATTGATACAAAATACAACCGTTTTGGTTTTGAATTCAATCTAGTGGATACAGCAGGAATTCGTAGAAAAGCAAAAGTAAAAGAGGATTTAGAGTTTTATTCAGTTATGCGTTCTGTTCGTGCAATTGAATTTAGTGATGTATGTTTAGTGGTAGTTGATGCTACAAGAGATTTTGATTCTCAAGTACAAAACATTTTTTGGTTGGCTGTAAAGAATAGTAAAGGAGTTGTTATTCTTGTCAATAAATGGGATTTAGTAGAAAAGGATCATAAAACAACTAAGGCATATGAAGCACATATTAGAGAGCAAATAGCTCCTTTTACAGATGTCCCTATTGTGTTTATATCTACGTTAACAAAGCAACGTATTTACAAAGCAATTGAAACTGCTGTTGAAGTATATAATAACAGAAGTAAAAAAATACAAACTAGTAAGTTTAATGAAACGATGTTGCCAATTATTGAGCGTACATCACCACCAGCATATAAAGGGAAATTTATAAAAATAAAGTACTGTATGCAGTTGCCTACAAAAACACCACAATTCGTGTTTTTCTGTAACCTACCACAGTATATTAGAGATGGTTATAAACGATTTTTAGAAAATAAACTAAGAGAACATTATGGGTTTTCTGGAGTGCCCATAAAAATATATTTCAGAAAAAAATAAGATAGAACATCTTAAAAAAAAACTCTTTCAAGACATAGTTTGAAGGAGTTTTTTTTGTGTGTTAAAGTTATATTAAATAAATAATGAGCTTAAGTTAGGACAATATTTAAAACTAGCTTAGCGTTTAAGAATAAATAAAACCTACTTACTTAATGAAAAACTTACTATTAATATGTGTGCTTTTAGGGACATGTATGTCTTATTCTCAAAATTTTGAAGTCACAGGAATTGTAAAAGACTATCAAAATAATCCAATTGAATCTGCAACTATATATGTTGAATCTGTAAAAGATTCAGTGATGATTTCCTATACAATTTCAGATGATAAAGGAAAGTTTGAACTTTCAGGAAATACAAAGGAGCCTAAAGTGAGTTTCTATATTTCATACACGGGAATGAAGCCTATAAAAAAGGAGTTGAATTTTATAAATAGAAATCTTGATATAGGAACACTTGTTTTAGAGGAGGATTCAGAGTTATTAGGTGAAGTTATAGTTGTTGCTGAGCGCGCTCCAATAACAATTAAGAAAGATACATTGCAGTTTAATGCAGCATCTTTTAAAACAGGGGCAGATGCCAACGTTGAAACCTTATTAAAAAAATTACCAGGAGTAATTGTTGATAAAGACGGAAATATAACGGTAAACGGAAAAACGGTTAATAAAATACTGGTAAACGGTAAAGAGTTTTTTGGTAGTGATTTAACTATAGCAACTAAAAATCTACCAAAAGAAATTATTGATAAAATTCAAGTGGTAGATACCAAAACTAAAGACCAAGCTTTTACAGGAGAAGATGGGGATAAAGAAAACAAAACAATAAATATTACCATTAAAGAAGATAAAAATAAAGGTTTTTTTGGGCGAATAACCGCAGGTTACGGTACTGATCAAAGGTATTCTGCAAGTGGAATATTAAATTATTTTAATGAAGAAGAACGCTTAAGTGTATTAGGAGGAGCAAACAACGTAAATACGTCAGGGTTTAATAGTGATGAAGTTAAAGATATTGGTGGTGGTAATAACTGGCGGAAAGTAAATGGTGTATGGCAACAGGCCAATCCATTAATGTCTAATTCATCAAATGGTATTACGCAAACAACAACAGCAGGGATTCATTACACCAATGAATGGAATAAAAAAACAGATTTAGGAACAGATTATTTATATAATCAAAACGATAGTGAAACAGGGTCTAACTCTAGAGTTCAAACATTTTTGCCAGACAATAGTTCCTATATAACAACCTCTCAATCTAGTTCAGACAGGAAGGCAACCGGAAATAATTTTAATTTAGAGTTTGAAACTAAACCAGATACCTTAACAAGAATATCTATTGCGCCAAATTTCTCTAAAAATAAAGGGGATATGTTTAGCAGCAATTCACAGGTTAGGAGTAATGTTGATGACGGTATGTTAAGTAATTCATCAACAAACACATTGTCAACCTTTGACAACTTTAGTACTAATTTTGACGCAAGTATAACTAGGAAATTTGATGTACCAGGTGAGAGTGTGAGTTTGTGGTTAAATTCTGGGTATAATGAAAATGTTTCAGAAGATATTTTTAAGTCAGTAGTTGATTAT
>CAJXHW010000339.1 GCA_913054565.1 uncultured Kordia sp.
GACACCTTTCACTCCATTCAAAAACAGAAAACATTGTTAATGTATTTGGGGCTTCAATTTCGCACTTCTTTATTTATAAGGGCTTTGGTATTGCTTCACTTATTATATCTTTTTTAATTAGTCTATCTGGTATTACTTTTTTATTGAATACAAAATTTGAACTATTAAAAAAACGATGGTTATGGGGCATGCTAGTAACCCTATGGTTGTCTGTTTTCTTAGGCTTTTTTAACAGCTCTATTTTAAGCGGAACAATTGGTTATGAAATTAATGATTATTTGCAAGATTACTTAGGTAAACTTGGGGCTGGTGTTTTATTATTATTCTTTTTAATCACCTACCTCATCACCCGTTTTAAAATAACATTTGATGTTATTCGTGATTTTTTCAACAAAACAAAAGAAACAATTCAAGAAGAAATTGTTCCTCAAACTAATGAGACCTCTAACAATCAAGAAGTTACTGAAGAAGATTTAATTTCAGAATTTATTTTAGAACACGCTTCAACAGACACAACTACAGAAAATGAAAAATTATCTGAAATTCAGTTAGAAAAAGAAGAGAATACTACTTCTTTAAATATTGAAATACCAAAAGAAGAAATTACAATTGAACCTAATGCTGACTCACTAGCTATGCAAGTTGAAGTCATGGAAGAGGAAAAAACTATTACTGATAATTTATCGGATAAACTAGTAGAGGATTTTGGAGAATTTGACCCAACTTTAGAGTTAAGTAATTTTAAGTTTCCTACAATTGATTTACTAAAAGATTATACTGGCGGAAAAGGAATTACTATAAATCAGGAGGAATTAGAGAACAATAAAAATCAAATTGTTACAACACTTAAAAATTACAAGATTGAAATTTCTAGCATAAAAGCTACCGTTGGGCCAACAGTAACCTTATATGAAATTATCCCAGAGGCAGGAGTTCGAATATCCAAAATAAAAAACCTAGAGGATGATATAGCACTATCTTTAGCTGCTTTAGGAATTAGAATTATTGCTCCAATGCCTGGAAAAGGTACTGTAGGTATAGAGGTCCCTAATAAAAACCCTCAAATGGTTTCAATGCGCTCCGCTATCGCCTCTAAAAATTTTCAAGAAGCGGAAATGCAATTACCAATTGCTTTTGGTAAAACTATTAGTAATGAAACCCTAGTTGTTGACTTAGCCAAAATGCCCCATTTATTAATGGCTGGTGCAACTGGACAAGGTAAATCTGTAGGTTTAAACTGTATTTTAACGTCATTGCTATACAAAAAGCATCCAGCAGAAGTAAAATTCGTTTTAGTTGACCCAAAAAAGGTTGAACTAACATTGTTTAATAAAATTGAACGTCACTATTTAGCTAAGCTACCGGATAGTGAAGAGGCTATAATAACAGATAATTCAAAAGTTATCAATACTTTAAATTCATTATGTATTGAAATGGACAATAGGTACGAAATACTTAAAAATGCATTTTGTAGAAACATTGTTGAATACAATAAAAAATTTAAAGCGCGTAAACTTAATCCGAATGATGGTCATAAGTTTTTACCATACATTGTATTAGTTGTTGATGAATTTGCTGATTTAATTATGACAGCGGGTAAGGAAGTAGAAACACCTATTGCGCGTTTAGCTCAATTAGCTAGAGCTATTGGAATACATTTAATTATTGCAACACAACGTCCATCTGTTAACGTTATTACAGGTATGATTAAAGCCAATTTCCCTGCAAGAGTTGCCTTTAGAGTAATGACTGGTATTGACTCTAAAACCATTTTAGATACAGGAGGAGCTAATCAATTAATTGGTCGTGGTGACATGTTATACACGCAAGGAAATGAATTGATTCGTATACAGTGTGCATTTGTTGACACTCCTGAAGTTGAAAAAATTACTGATTTTATTGGTAGTCAAAAGGCTTATCCAGAAGCTCATTTACTTCCTGAGTATGTTGGTGAAGATGGTGGCACGACTCTTGATAATAATATTTCAGACAGAGATAAGTTGTTCCGTGAAGCAGCTGAAGTATTAGTAACTGCCCAACAAGGATCAGCTTCCTTATTGCAACGAAAATTAAAACTAGGATATAATAGAGCCGGACGTTTAATAGATCAATTAGAGGCTGCTGGAATTGTAGGACCTTTTGAAGGTAGTAAAGCCAGACAAGTATTAGTACCAGATTTAGTTGCACTAGACCAATTATTAGCAAACGAAAGTAATTAGAAAAAAAATGAAAAAGTATTTAGTTATCATCATCACATTAATTAGTTCAATTAGTTTTTCTCAAAACTCAGCTAAAGCTAAACAGTATTTAGAAGAAGTATCTACTAATGTAAAAAGCTATAAAAACATCAGTATCGATTTTAAATACAGTTTAAAAAACGAAACTGAAAACATAGAACAAAACACAAAAGGAAATGTCTATTTAAAAGGAGAAAACTATCTTTTAAATTTAATGGGAGTTACTAGATTGCACGATGGTAAAAAATCATATACAATTAATAGTGAAGATGAAGAAATAACTATTACTAATGCATCAGAAGAAGATAGTGATGCTATAACCCCTTCTAAAATGTTAACATTTTATAAAGAAGGATATACTTACGCTTGGGATAAAAAACTACCTATAAAAGGACGCTCTATACAATATATAAAGCTGACCCCTATTGATAGTAATTCTGAAATTAAATATGTGTTGTTAGGTATAGATACTAATACTAAAAACATCTATAATTTAATAGAAAACGGAAAAAACGGTACTGTAACAACATTAACTGTTAATAGTTTTAAAACAAACCAACCTTTATCAGAAAGTTTATTTACCTTTGACCGCAGTAAATACAAAGACTACTATTTTAACGAATAGTCTACGTTGAAGATATTAGACCGTTACATATTAACC
>CAJXHW010000340.1 GCA_913054565.1 uncultured Kordia sp.
GTAGGTATTAATATTTTTCTCATGATAACACTATTTAAATTCTGTTCTTAAAATTAAATAACTGATTAATAAATACCTATGATATATATCAGATGGCATGATAGAAATGTTAAAATCTATTCATGCAACACTAAAAATGGTATTTCAATATGATAACTTATTTTTTCAACTTTAGAATGAAATAATATTTGTTGAAAATAATTTAAGTTTTTGGCAACCATAGCAATCATGTTTATATTTCTACTTTCGGTAAAAAATTGTACAGCATCTTCTACTTTTCTATTGGTTAAAAAATGAAAGCTATGAAATTGATTACTGAAATAATCTTCAATTAAATCTTTATTTTCTTGTTGATCAGCATTCAATTCAGTGTTATTTTTATTAATATTCAGTATACGTAATGTCGAATTTGTAGTTTCTATAATTTCATATAATGGCTGTAGCGTTTCGATGCTATAAGACAATGAAAAATCTGTAGGAAAGGCAATTTCATTTAAGGGGCTAAATGTTGCTTTTTCTGGTATTACTAGGGTATTACAAGCTACTTTTTTAATAACATCACCAGTATTACTCCCTACAATAAGTTCTTTTAAACCAGAGGCTCCTTTAGTTCCCATAACAATGAGATCTATCTTTTTTTCAGCAACGTGTTTGCGAATAGATTCTATAAAGAAATTATAATCTGTAAGCGTGTAAAACTTATGTTTTTTATTATCTGTAAATTCTTCTGAAATGCGTTTTAATATCAGTCGTAATTGTTTTTTTGCAGGTTTTAAACTTTCTTCTATTACTGACTGTGTAGGCAAATAAGGAACCTCACTTGTACTTATATTTTGTATGGTATTGACATGTAATATGTAAAAATTACAATGTTCTTTTTCAAAATAATTGAGCGTGTAACTTATAGCATTCCATGCGTTGTTTGAAAAGTCTGTTGGTATTAATACATTCTTCATTTTAAATCTGTCTTATAACACAAATTCAAAAGTATAATATGCTATAAACTATGATATTAGTCAGTAATAAGATATTAATTAATACGTCGAAGTTTTTCAAGGTCAAGAATTTTTATGTTCCTGTCTTCAATTTCTATTACCCCTTGCTTTTTAAAATTAGATATGGTACGTATTAATGTTTCGGTAGCAATACCAGCAACACTAGCTAAATCATTCCTAGAAATTTTAATAGGCTCATCCGTGTTTTGGTTTAATTTTTCTGCAAATTTTAAAATAGTTGATGCCGTTTTTTTATTTACCGAACTATAGGCCATCTCTAACAATTGATTCTTGATTCCACTGATGTCTTGTGTAAGTAATTGAATCAATTCCAAAGTAACTTTATGGTTTTTATCAAGTACATCTTTTAACGCATTGTTAGATATACGCACCAATTCTACATCCTTAATTGCTATTGCTGTTTCTTGGTAAGCTATATTTTGTGTAAATGATGTATAACCAAATAAATCGTCTTTTTTATGTAATGCAGTAGTAAGTTCCTTCCCATTTTCGTCCAATTTATAACATTTTATAGCGCCTTTAAGTAATAAATAGATGTCATTTGAATGATCCCCTTCATTATAAATTATTTTACCTTTAGGACATTTAAGCACTGTTCCATTATCATCAAAAAAGTTTTTAAGATCGTTTAATGATCTCATATCATGTTCTTTAACACCAATGCTTTCTTGTTCAATTTTGTGATCTTTTAAAATAGCTGCTTTGGCAATACGACTTTCTATAGCATTTATAAGTTCATCCTCTTTAAAAGGTTTGGTTATATAATCATCCGCACCTAAATTCATACCCTTTCTAACGTCTTTACGCTCAGTTTTTGCGGATAAAAATACAAAAGGAATATATTTTGTACTGTCCATTTTTACTAAGGTCTCTAATACACCATAACCATCAACTTCAGGCATCATGATATCACAAACAATAACATCTGGGACATGAGTTATTGCTGCTTCAATACCAATTTTTCCGTTAGTAGCTGTTATAACTTCATAATTATAATGCTCTAACAATTCTGCTGTATTTTCTTTTAAAACAATATCATCTTCAATTAATAGTATGCGTTTCATTATTTCAAAATATTTGGTATAGTTATGGTAAAGGTTGAACCTTGATGTTCTTCACTTTCAAAGTCTATAGTACCTCCAAGGTTTTCTATATGTGTTTTTACAATATTTAATCCTATTCCTGTTCCTTGAGACAGTAGTGCATTTTCAGCTCTAAAATACCGATTAAAAATATTTCTTTGGTCAGCTTTAGGAATACCTATACCGTCATCAATAACTTTAAAAATTGTTGTACTCTCATTTTGTGTAATTTTAACATCTATAATTGTATTTTCCGAAGAATACTTTATTGCATTATGTACTAAGTTAGACAATGCCAACTCAATCATTTTCTCATCTTGTGTTAATGAAATGTCATCAATCTCTTCTGGATAATTTATTTTTTGCCCTTCTTTTAGCAACATGTTGGCATTATACACCACTTCATTAATGACTTTACTTAATTTAAAGTCACTACTTTTATATGTTACTTTCCCAGACTCGAGCTTTTCTATGGACAAGAAATCATTTAAAATATTATTCAAATACTGTACCTTACCTGAAATTGTTTTAATGTGTTTATCACGCTTGTCTTGTTGTCCAGCTAATTTATATTTACTTAACAACATGGTTGATGTTAAAATACCACTTAAAGGTGTTTTAAACTCGTGTGAGACTAAGGATAAGAATTTTGTTTTTAATTCATTAAGTTCAATTTCTCTTTTAAGGGCTATATTAGCATCTTTTTCGGCTTCAATACGTTTTATATTTTCAACTTTAAGTTTACCAATTGTCTCACGCAACTCTTTAGTTCTATTAGTGATTTTTTCTTCTAATTCTAT
>CAJXHW010000341.1 GCA_913054565.1 uncultured Kordia sp.
CTTTGGTGGCATCATTATGACCAATTATTACGGTTTTACGCCTGTTACCTCCTTTTAATCGATACCTTTTTAAAACACAATACATCAAAAACTTCATCAATAACATACCAGAAAAAAGTACCGATAAAAAACAAACAACTTTATCAATTTCTAATATGGTTCTACTAAATCCAAAATAAGAAAAGTAGATTAGTGAGTAAACAATATATTGCTTAGCTGCTAAGGAAATTATTTTTATTGGACTGGTAAACCGATAAACATTATAATAACTGGTAAAAAATGAACTAATTAACCAGCCAATAATCAAAAAAGGAGCAAAATAAGGTGATGTTGCTCTACCAGGATGAAAATAAAATACAAATAGTAATAGCAGGAAGATATCTACTACATATAAAATGGGTCTAATAAACCCCGAATATCTCCCCCTTTTAAATGACATGTTTATTTTAAAATATGCTTCTTGAAATCTTTATGATCCTTTTTAAACAATTCTTCTTCTGATAAACTTTTAAAATAATCTAGTGTTGATTTCATTCCTTCTGAACGATCAACTTTTGGTTCCCATCCTAATAACTCTTTTGCAAGAGAAATATCTGGCTGTCTTTGTAAAGGATCATCTTGAGGTAATTCTTTATACACTACTTTCTGCTCAGTATTTGTCAACGCTATTATTTCTTCTGCAAAATCTTTTATTGTGATTTCATGCGGATTACCAATATTTACTGGCAAACTATAATCACTTAATAACAACTTATAAATACCATCTACTTGGTCTGACACATAACAAAATGATCTGGTTTGTAATCCATCGCCAAAAATTGTTAAGTCTTCGCCTCTTAAGGCCTGTCCTATAAACGCAGGTATAACTCTACCATCATTTAAACGCATCCTAGGACCATACGTATTGAATATTCTAACAATTCTTGTTTCTAAACCATGAAACCTATGATATGCCATAGTGATTGACTCTTGAAAACGTTTAGCTTCATCATATACACCTCTTGGACCTATAGTATTTACATTTCCAAAATATGCTTCTGTTTGTGGATGTACTAAAGGATCTCCATATATTTCTGATGTTGATGCTATTAAAATTCTAGCATTTTTTTCTTTGGCTAAACCTAATAAATTATGAGTTCCTAAAGACCCTACCTTTAAGGTTTGTATAGGAATTTTCAAATAATCTATCGGACTTGCAGGAGAGGCAAAGTGCAGTATATAATCTAACTGCCCTGCAACATGCACAAACTTTGTAACATCATGATGGTAAAACTCAAAATTTTCTAGTTTAAACAAATGCTCTATATTCTTTAAATCACCTGTAATCAAGTTATCCATAGCAATAACATGGTAACCTTCATCAATGAATTTATCACATAAGTGAGACCCTAAAAACCCTGCTGCACCAGTTATTAATATCCTTTTCTGCATTGTAACTTATTTTATTTCTTTTCTACCTATTGAGATATATTGAATACCTTCATTTTGCATATCGTTAACATCATATAAATTTCTTCCGTCAAAAACAACAGCATTATTCAACTTTTCCTTGACAGTATTAAAATTTGGTGTTCTAAAAATACTCCATTCAGTACTAATAACTAAAGCATCTGCATTTGTTAATGCATCATACATAGATGACGCAAAACTAATTTTATTGCCATATTTTTGTTCTACATTTGGCATAGCCTCAGGATCAAAAGCAACAACTTTAGCGCCTTTACTCAACAGCTCATCAATAATATATAAGGCAGGAGCCTCTCTAATATCGTCTGTTTCAGGTTTGAATGCCAAGCCCCAAATTGCAATTGTTTTTCCTTTTAAATCATTATTAAAATAAGCCGTTACTTTAGGTATTAATCGGGTTTTTTGCACATTATTCACTCCAATTACTGCATCTAGTATTTCAAAGTCATACCCATTATCTTTACCTGATTTTTGAAGTGCCTTTACATCTTTTGGAAAGCATGAACCACCGTATCCAATTCCAGGAAATAAGAATCGTTTCCCTATTCTAGAATCCGTCCCCATTCCTATTCGTACTTTATCAACATCTGCTCCAACTTTTTCACAAAAATTGGCAATTTCATTCATGAACGTAATTTTTGTGGCTAGAAAAGAATTAGCAGCGTACTTAGTTAATTCTGCAGATTTTTCATCCATTATTATAATTGGATTTCCAGATCTTACAAACGGATTGTACAATTTTTGCATTAATTCTGTAGCTTTATCTGAACTTGATCCTACAACTATACGTTCAGGTTTTAAAAAATCTTCTACTGCAAAACCTTCTCTTAAAAATTCTGGGTTTGATACAACATCAAAATCTACTTTAGCATTTTTTGCTATAGTGGCTGTTACTTTTTCTGCAGTTCCTACTGGTACTGTGCTCTTATCTACAATGACTTTATAACTTGTCATTATCTGTCCAATTTCTTCAGCTACACCAAGTACGTAAGACAAATCAGCTGACCCATCTTCATCCTCTGGAGTTGGTAAGGCAAGAAATATAATATCTCCAAAACTCAACCCTTCTTCTAAAGATGTTGTGAATTTTAAACGGTCTGCTTTTATGTTTCTTTGAAATAATACATCTAAGTGTGGTTCATATATTGGCACAATTCCTTGTTGCATCATAGCCACTTTTTTAGCATCAATATCAACACAAACAACATTGTTACCTGTTTCTGCTAAACATGTTCCTGTAACCAAACCAACATACCCTGTTCCTACTACTGTTATATTCATCTTAACTTGCTTGTTTTTATAAGAATTTCAAATATATTAAAGATTAGCTTAATACTTTATATATAGCCTTCTTTATTCTTTGTTTATCTGAATTAGTTAAATTAGAACCAGAAGGTAAACAAAGTCCATTATCAAACAATTGTT